>JAEZFR010000126.1 GCA_023417285.1 Bacillota bacterium | reverse complement strand
ATTGTATATTATGGAAGGAGAAGCAATTGTAACAATAGATAAGATAGAATATACCGCCCGTCCCGGGGATTTGTTCTTAATCCGACCCCTTGTTGTTCATTCGATCCAAAGTATTGGTAATACGGCGCTCCGTCAGCCCCATATTCATTTTGACTTTTTCTATCAGGAAGATAGTGAGGAGGTTTATATACCTATATGGTCGATGTCAGATGCAGGTGATGATTCTAGCCTTGCTCGTGAAGATATCACTGAAATATTGAACATACCAGATAAAATAACCTTACAAGACACTTTTAAAATTGAGCAAATTCTCTTTTCGATAATTGGGGAAGATGAATCAGCCACAATTTATAGTATAATGAGACAGAAGGCACATATGTTAGGCTTTCTGGCTTACATCATGGAAGAATGCAGCTTATATCATACGGACGACCCGGAGCTACCGAAGGATGCATCGGATGCCATGGAGGTGGCCAAACAATATATAAGTAAGAATGTTAATAAAAATCTGCACATGGATGAACTGGTTAAAAAAGTTGGATTTAGCAGAAATCACTTATGCAAATTGTTTCGACTTTGTTATGGCTTAACACCGATGCAGTTTCACTTAAGTTTGCGAATGGATAAGGCAAAATATATGCTTTCTGTTAATAACTGTTCGGTAACAGAGGTGGCTGCTGAGCTTGGATTTGATAGCATCCATGCCTTTAGCCGCGTATTTAAGCGGGAAACTGGTGTGGCTCCACTCTATTTTAAGGAAATTTCAATTTTAAATGAGGAGGTATAGACATGGAGATATCAAGACCATCGGATTTATTACAGCACTTATTGGAATTATCTCTGACTCAATCAGCTACGGAAATCGTAGTAGAAGTAGAAAATGGAGGAGTTACGGTGCTTCGTGTCAGGGATAATGGAAAGGGAATCATTAACATACCCACAGCCACACAGAAGGGGATCCTTCAACTAATACATCCTCACTGTGAACTAAAAGTAATCTCCAAACATAGAGGCTCCAATAAAGGACATTATTATCATAGTATGTTTGGCCATTTGCATGATTATAGGGAATTGAACTGCGAGGTAGGCACAGATATCAGTATCATTGACATGTTCTTTAATCTACCGGATAAATATAGGAAATTGAAGAAGGATAGTGATGAGAGACAGCAAATCATAAATACCGCCTGTAGATTCTATATTTCCCATGGAATTGCAATAAAACTAAAAAGTAGCGACAAGGTAATCTTTAATATGCCCTCTGCACAGACCTTGGAGCAACGAATTAGCTTCTTACCAGCATCCTTTTGTGAAAAAAGATTGGCAGTTATACGACATGCGGCTGGGACAATCTATATATTAAAGTCAAAAGGAGTAGCCTTAAGTAATATTTATGAGGGGGAGTATGACTTACCCGAAGGGTGGGTCGACCAGTTAAAGGAACAATTGGCACATGATAAAACGCTGTTTGCTATAGTATCTCTTAAGCAAAATGTGAGTGAAGAGGATATGACGCAGATGCTGTTCGAAATAAGGCAGCATCTCACACAATGGAGACTAAATAAAGAGAGAGAAAAGAAAGAATTAGCAAACTCTGTGCATAAACCGATAGAACGTGAAACTTTATTAAGGGCTAAGATAATAAAGGGGGTAGGTAATAGCGAATCACCCACAGTGGTAATGGATAAAAATGAGTTAACGGTCACATTACCCAACGGTTTTACCATTATTATACCAATCAGACAGCTGGGTTACTAATCAATATATCAAAAATTCTTAATAGTTTTATTCGAGTGTGCAAAATGATAAATAAAAAGTGCCGAAGGATAAATACATTTTTGGGTAAAATTTGTGATAATTGCCGTATCAGCTGATATAGATATTATTTTAGGATAGCAATAGGAGGAAAAAGATGAAAAAACACGGCATTATCAATATAATAATTATTCTATCTCTGGTTATAACATTGCTAGCAGGGTGTGCGTCAAAAAAGACAGACAATGAGGTTTCTACCAATAAGAACAACAGTAGCAATACAAATAGTGAAAAGGAAGCAAAAAAGGAAACGAAAGAGGAAGTTACGCTAAATTTACTTGTAGCTTGGCAGGGACTTTCCTTCTTAAAACCCTCAGATGAAGTGAATAATGCTGTTGCAAATGTAATTCGCGAAAAAACAGGCGTAACAATTAAAGCAGAGTGGATTAATACTTCTGAGGTTGAGAAATTAAATGCAATCTTCTCCGTAGGCAGTGATATGCCGGATATGATTATGGCACCTTTCTGGGGCGGGGAAGAAGCGAACACGGTTACTATTAAGAAGGCAGCTAAGGATGGATTATTATTGTCCTATGATGATTTACTAGCACAATATCCTTCACCGAATATAGAAGCATCTTACCAGTCAGGATTGTCACAGAGTTTTTTAACCTCAGATATTATGGATAAAAACGTTGGAGATGGTAAGAAATATGTATTACCAATGCATACACCAGCTACGGTTAATGATACCACCAACTGGGGATACACCGTTTATGCTCGTGCAGATATCTTGAAGGAACTGAACGTAAGCCCAAGTGATATTACAAGCTCTGAGGACTTATATGAACTCGCGAAAAAGATTAAGGAAGGCAACTTTACTGATATCTTAGGGAATCCAATTATCCCGGCTAGCTGCTGGCAGAATGGATGGTCTTATGAATGCTATCTTAACTCCTTCCGTGCGCGCAGTTTCTCCGCATTTAGAATGGGCGATGATAAGCAGTTATACTGGGGTGTCTATAGTGACGATGTAGACAAAGAAGTTTTATTTATGCGTAAGATGATTACGGAAGGCTTATTTGACGTTGAAGCATTCCGTCAGGATGATAATACTGCTAAGCAGAAGCATATCGTCGGTGGAGTTGGTCTTACCACTGCACATTATCCTCATATCAAAGCTAACCTTGGCGATTCCCTTTATGCTGAGCATCCTGAAATGGAATATATACCACTAGGTCCTATCCTTGATGCGAACGGAAGAGCAAGAATGCCGGAGACAAGGCGTCTTGACGGACAAACTGGTTCTGCCGTTATGTTAATCACCAAGGATTGCAAAAATACAGAAGCAGCAATGATGTATCTTGATTACATAAATAGTGAAGAGGGAAGAAATCTTGCTTACTTAGGGATTGAAGGAGTGCATTACACTGTAGTGAATGGACAGCCTAAGATGACTCAGGAATATTTCGATAAGAGGGATGCTGATCCAAGCTATGAAATCAATGAAGGAATTGGCGGAATTACTACCTTCGGTGTATCAAGATTACCAAATACCATGTTTGAGGAAGCAAAAAGACGAGATACTGATATTGTAGATCAGACCTATGAAATTGTAAAAAACATGTATCCTTTGGAAGCAGAGGCAGCTTATCCAATCACTATTTTTAATCATGAATATCCTAAGATTGAGGAATTAAATAACTTCTTCAATACCAATGATTATCGTACCATCATAGAGCAGGCATACTTTGCAAAAACTGACGATGAAGCGCTTGATATATTAAACACTTACCGTAAGAATTTAAAGAAAGCCGGTATCGATGAGTATGTAACGTTTATGAATGAGAAGTACCTAACTGGTACAGATATTTTATATTAAAATTTAAGGCTGTTGTTTAATAATTGCTTTTGGTTATTTGACAACAGCCTTTCATAGAGGAGTTGATAGTATTGAAAAAAGCAAATATGAAAAAATTACTTACAACAATTTGGAATAAAAAGATACTATATCTATTTATTCTTCCAGCGGTGGTTTGGTATTTTATCTTTTGTTATGTACCTATGTCTGGATTGCTACTTTCAATCAAAGAATATTCTTTCAGCAAAGGTATTTTTGGCAGCGAATTTGCGGATCCAATTGATAAATTTTTTAAGCTGTTCTTTAATAATACCAACTTTTGGAAATTAATTCGTAATACGGTACTGATCAGTGTATTAA
>JAEZFR010000105.1 GCA_023417285.1 Bacillota bacterium | reverse complement strand
GCCATATCCTTAACGGATGCTGTACTACCGAAACCAACCTTTTCGGCATTCTGCTTAACAAAAACTTTAGCTTCAAGTTCAACAACATTGTTAGCTTTGTTTTTTAAAGTAGCTTTAATAACAGCTGTACCAACAGCAATAGCCTGGATTTCACCAGTCTTTGCATCAACTGTAGCTACGCTTGGTGTTGTAGACTTCCAAGTAGCTGTGTAGCCTTTTGCATTTGTAAATGTGAAACGGTAAGTGTCTCCGTATGTTCCTGTTAAATCTCCACCGAGGTAAAGAACCTTTTTAGTAAACTTAAAAGCTGGTTCTGTAGCGGCGGAAGCTTTTGCAGCAGGAGCGATTGCTGTAACAACCATAGCAAGCGCTAATACGAAGGCAAGTTTCTTAAAGAAATTCTTCATATTCTTTCTTCCTCCTTAAAAATATATGGTTTTTGTTATATTGGCTGTGCAACTCGCATTATAGTCTATGTATTATTAAGTTGTCTTAATAAGTCATCAACTTGCGTCGTGCACAAGCAAATATAATCGTTCCAATAACAAGATGATTATACCAACTCTCATCCTAAAGGTCAAGTCTTTTTGACTACATTTTAGCTTTTTGTCCCACCATAAACGACAAGAAAACTGAGAATACTTTTTGGTTCTTCCTATGAATCATCAGTATGTTCGACAATTATAAAAAACCTCAACTACTTCAGCTATCACGTCAGGTGGAACCCGTTGGCTCACCTGTTTGGATTGATTATATCTAAGCCAAATAAACCCACCCCAAAGGGTATTTGGTTTTGACCTGAATTCATTATCCACTTTCTTTGTGTCAAATATATGTCATGGAATTGTCACAATTGGACTTTTTTTTGTAACTTATTTGGTATAATTTTACACCACAAGATTGTTCTAATCGTTTAAACCTAAGATCTCTTCTACTGTATTTTGCATTTCATCTTTATTGCAAGTCTTTGTATGTAGCACCTTCGCATTACGAATCTCTTCCACTGCATTTGGTACAGGAACGTAAGATAGCTTGCTCATGACGTCAGCAAGCTCAAAGTCATCCAAAGAATCATCAGAGTATCCTAACGCTTCCATAACGCTACGTCCAAATTTGTAAGGGCTTGCAGTAGATACAATTAATGCTTTGGCATTATCTCTACTTACTGCTTTATAATCATAGTAAACACTAGTTGCGACTGCAGTATGTGTGTCGATTACATAGTTAGAGGAATCAAACACTCGTTTAATTGCGTTTGCCGTTTCTTGTTCGGTTGCATAGCCTCCAACGAAATCCTGTAATCTCTTCTTCATCTCTTCTGTAATATCATAACTTCCTGTTTGAGAGAGTGATTTCATTAATTCTGCATTGATAGTAGCGTCTTCTCCAGTAATCTCATAGATCAAGCGTTCTAGATTACTAGATATCAAGATATCCATGGAAGGTGAGCTTGTTAGAATAAACTCTCGGTTCTTATCATACTTACCTGTTGTAAAGAAATCATAGAGTACTTTATTTTCATTGGAAGCACAGATCAATTTCTTTAAAGGTACTCCAAGTGCTTTTGCATAATAAGCTGCAAGTATATTACCAAAGTTACCAGTTGGTACAACTACATTGATTTCTTCGCCCTTTGTAATCTCACCAGCTTTTAACAGACGGCAGTATGAATATACATAATAGACAACCTGAGGTACTAAACGACCGATATTGATAGAGTTGGCAGAGGAAAAACAGTATCCATTTTTATTCATACGATTAGCTAGCTCAACATTGTTAAACATAGCTTTGACACCAGACTGAGCATCATCAAAGTTTCCATGAATGGCTACTACATAAGTATTATTGCCTTTTTGAGTCACCATCTGCTTTTCTTGAATCGGACTAACACCATCCTTTGGATAGAAAACAATGATCTTAGTTCCAGGCACATCGGCAAATCCTGCTAGTGCAGCCTTCCCTGTATCACCAGATGTAGCTGTAAGAATTACGATTTCTTCCTTGACTTGGTTTTTCCTAGCTGCTGTTGTAAGTAAATGAGGTAAAATAGAGAGGGCCATATCTTTAAAAGCGATTGTTGAACCATGGAATAGTTCCAAAAAATAAGCTCCATCCGCTTTTCTAATTGGTGCTATTTCTTTTGTATCAAATTTTTCATCATAAGCAGCTTCAATACAAGCTTTTAACTCAACTTCTGTAAAATCAGTCAAAAATAGCTTCATAACTTCATACGCGGTCTGTTGATAGCTCATTGTTGCCATAACTTCAAGACTAATACCTAGCTTTGGAAGTTCCTTTGGAACGAATAATCCCCCATTAGAAGCAAGCCCCTTTAAGATTGCCTGAGAAGCAGTAACGACTTCCCCTGCATCCCTTGTACTTTGATATAATAGATTCATGGTCATTCTCTCCTTTATGTAAATATAATTTTAAGATTGCTATATAGCCACTAATCATAACATTGTCCGCATATGGTACAAAATGACAATGTTATTTTTCATGGTATTATATCACTTCTAGTATTTTCGAGCAAGTCAAATAAAAGAAAAATCACAATCACAGGAAATGGCAAATAAACAGGCTCACCAATGGAATGAGTCAATATTAGAATCAAAAAAAATGATTAGTCCAAGAACACTCCAAAGGAGCATT
>JAEZFR010000542.1 GCA_023417285.1 Bacillota bacterium | reverse complement strand
ACATCGACAAGCTCAAGTGGCTGGATGTCTTGACCTAATTTTAACCCGCCCTATGGTCCAGCCTCGCAGATTTCATGACAAGTCTATAGCAAGCATGACATCTGGGTGACCTTTAAGGACGTTACCGAGATAAGAACACAAGTCTGAAAGCAAATATTCCTCGCAACCATTACGTCTTGTTTTATTTTTTTACAGCGACAACCCTGTAAAACGTAAGTCCTGATTTTTTCACATATGGTACAATTGTTGAGCGTCCTGATTTTTCACACCTATCCTTACATTTTTCAAGTAATTTTTTTCCCTCGTCAGCATCATGGCTTTGGGACAATCCATTGATGTATATGCTTGCTAATATAATATCAGTCCAGATATCGTTTTCTCTACCAGAAATTTTCCTGTCTATCAAAAGCAATTTAGCAACTTCTTCGTAATCAACTGGAATGCCTATTTTCTCATTGTAGTCAGTTTCATCATAATACATGTTGGCAAGATGTGAAAACGACTCTGAAATTTCTTCGTCTGCTGCTTTTTTTAAAAATTTGAACACCAATCGAAAATCTACGGGAGGCGTTAAGTATTTATTATAAACTTTATCCCAAGAAAAAAAGCCGCCCTTGCTGGATTTAATGATCTTGATGTCTTGGCTAATCATTACATCCTCAGCCACTTCATCCTTATAGTCATTTTCCAAACCATCAAAATGTCCTTGAATTTGATCTTGATATTTTTTAGCAAAGGCCGTCCTATCTGCTTCATCAAATAAAATATCTGAACAAATTCTATCAGACTTCCTGACCTTCATTAGGAGTCTTTCCAGATTCTTGAGAGCACAGTAAGACCAGCCTAATAATTCACCTATTGTTTCATGCGCATCTGAATGACCAGTTTCATTTCTATCATCAGTAAGATTGACTAAAATAGGATTTAGGCTTGGTAAAAACATAAATGAGCTTTTATTATGATGAATAGCAACGATAATAGTGGTGTCCATATCAGTGATATCATAATTATCCATGCCTAAATACTGGAGCTTTCCCCATGCGCCATTATATCGAGCAGCATATTTCTTGTTCAAAATCTCTTCTTGAACCATGTTGAAGAAAGTTTGTTTCCAATTACCACTTGGAAAAGCGTATTTAATACCAAGGCGAAAATAGTCTTGTAGAATAAGAACCTGTAAATCCTTAATGTCGGATACTCTATGACGAATGTTCATTTCCGCGCCTCCTCATATTCTTCGTATGCCATTTTATATCTACTCAGAAAATCTGTTGTCATGGCTATCGGTGCAACGATAATGGCTTCCTTCCCGAACTTAAAGAAATAGTTTTCAATCTGGGCTTTGGTACAATCAAAAACCAGAATAGTATTCCCGTTCGAACATGGCCTTTTGTCTCTATACACCGGACGTTGATAAGTAAAGCTTCCATACCATTTTATACCCGTAGGAGTTAAACGTATTTTGAATTCTTCTTCTTTAGCCATTAGATACTGTACGCCTTTTCTAACTATCGATTGTTGCAGAGCTTCTTGTTCGTATTTTTTCAGTTTACCGCTTCCAAAAGATTTCGCCCGTAACGACACTCTTTTTATACGGGAGATTCGAAATACTGCTTCTACATAGTCGCTACCTTTTGAATCTTCATCTACGGACATTCCCACAAGATAATGAAAGTTGCGACCATCATCAGCAGCAATCCCATAAGGTTTGCAATTATAGTGGCGCAAGTCTCCATTAGCCGTTTTGTATTCAATTGATAGTATCCTTTTCTCTCTGTCCGGCAGCAGTAACTCTCTCCGAACAAAGTCAATATCTGTGGCAAAATAGATTGCCTCTCTATCGTAATACGACTTATGTGCGTAGTCTTCAAGGAGTGCTTTAACATAATCGCTGTGCTGCTTATAATACTCGCTTTCGGCCCATTTCCGATCATCCTGCAGTCCGAGATTATCATATACATCATTCTGGAGGCGAATATTGAGTGGGACCTCCTTTGGAAAGGCTGTTATTATTTGAATAAGCTGACGGCAGAAACTAGAAAGGAGCAGATCAACTATTCTAACTTCATCAGGTATAAGAATAGCACTCGGCCTATAGAACGCAAGCTGCAGGTCAATAGGTACTTGCTTCATATATTGTTCTTTCTGCAAAGTGTCAATGAGACGCTCGTATTCTCGTTTTCGAGCTAAGCTAATAGAAGCATCAGAAGTCTGCCAAATATTCCTCAATACCAAGTTTACAAAGCCAGAGATGTTCGGTGAATCCATAAAAGCGATACTGTCTGATTCTATGATATTCATCGCGTATTGGCTAAGACTAATACGCTGACGTTGCGCTCCTCTGGGATACCCACCCATAAATCATCACTTCCCTTGTTCTTTTTATATGAACGAAAACATAAGATTAATTCAGAATTAATAACATAAATATGAACACAAATAATATCATATCGTTCATATTTATGTTCATATCATCATGGTATCATAATCTCATAAAAGAAAAAAGCCTGTATTTTGAGGAGGATGATATTCATGAGTCAAATAGAAAGATTAGTCAACGAGTTAGTTAGCTGTGGAGGTAGCGCTGCCCCGGAAATGACGCACTCGTTAAAAGTCCTTGGTCATGGAGATATGGCAACTGGCCTTAAGCGCTTCGGAGGTTATCTGTTCTCCTGTGGCTATACCAAAGGAGAGTTATCGGGTGTACTAAAAGGAAGCCTCAGTACACTATCAGCTGGATTATTAGCCCTTGTGGTTGTTCCACGAATATTAGACTGGATGAAGTCCCAGCGTGAACTTAAGGAGGAACATACCGAAATTATAAACGCCCTGCGCGAGGCTTCGGCCAAGAAGGAGGGCTCGGATACTGCCCCAGTTGACAGAGTGGGCGTCGAGGGCGAGTATGGTGCAAGCCCGGATATTATTGAGACAACAATTGAAGGAGGTTCAAATGATGAGGAAACTATCTGAGTACGACTGGTATTGCGACGAGTGCAACGCCTTCTTGAATAGCCAATCGGGCTTCGATGCCTATTGCAAATACTGGACATGCACCGAGTGTGGAAACTCCAACAAAATCGGAAAGAGCGAGATTCTTTTCGACAAGGATGAGGATTATGATTTCTCCGATGAGAAAGACGAAATCCCTGAAGGCTGTGCTGCCTGTGGAGGCCCGTACCCTAATTGCACAAGCAGCTGCCCACTATTTGACGACTGATAGTAGAGTCTCAAATAAAAATAGAGTTGGTTTACCGGCTCTACAACAAAACTTACCCCACAAAATCTAACCTACCAACCAAGCAGCAGCGGCCTACAGCAATCATTAAATTGTATCAAACTCTGCATTATTATTTCTTATATGGTTTTTGCGACATTTTTACCTGAAAGAATATCGTTATCATCATAAAATAGAATATTGACCATTAGCTCAATCTCTTCACGAGGAGTATAATGCTCCTCAATTTTTGTAATGAAAATGTAGTTTAATTTTTCTGTTATTCTGGAGTATCGTGAGAAAAAGGCATACAGATTTTGAAAATGCTTTATTTGAGATGCATGGTTACAGACTATTTATCATGCACTTTATAATAGTCTATCACGATGAAAAGATTATCATTATTCAGCATTTCATTAAAATGCCCGTCCTCAATTTTTATATAGAACGCGTCAATAAGATTCGGCACCTGTTTTATACCCTTTTTTTTCTAAAAGGTATTCAGCTAAAAGCTTGTCAAACAGAACTTCTGCCTTAGGTACTAATTGTTCCTCAGTAATATGATTATAATAAGCTCGGAGGGGATGGGGAATATAGTTTATTTTCCAATCCCTCGGTATGGTGACAGGGTTGACCAGTATAGCGTCTAAATCATTTAATGACCGTTTGAACTCTTTTACCTCTTCGCCATGCAGCTTCTTTTTTGCTTTTACAATACTCCGACATTCGTTGATTAGCTCCAGAGCGAATATCAATCGGTCTTCTTTATCCCGCCTGAAATTATGTGCTGCAACCATCCATCTCGCACCATCTAAAGTTAAATAATCACCTTGTCGTATCACCTTATTAAAGTAACTACGGACAACATTAGCGGAAACATCATCGGAAAACATGACATCTATCGGAATTGATGGATTGCGGACACTATTTTCTGCCATCTCCAAAAGCTCATCTACTGCAATATCGTCATAGGATTTGCAATATCTTGAATTGCGTTTCAAGCTTTTCGATATTGAATATAATTTTCGATACTTGCATTCTGTTTCAAAGCGTATTACATTACGGGATTTTTCTTTATTTGCAAAATTAGGGTGGTTTGTATTTTGCTTTGGGTATTTCCAGTAGTAGTTTATAACAACCGAATCATTCTCCAGATAATGGCTATATTTATCAGCCTTTTTTCTATGAGATTTATCGTAGTATTCCATCCGCTCAACAAAATGTTTCGGAATGTCACCACGTTTTATCAGTATCGTTAACTGTTCGGGGGAACAGGGATAATTTAATTCTCCAAGATCAATAGTTAAACCTGGATCGGCACGGTTCATTGAACTAGAACCGAATTTGCTCAATATAGGAGAAATTTTTTCTGCTTCTTTGTTAAATAAATCTTCTACTTGTTCAAGATCAGCCGCATTTGCGACCGCTATATAATTATTCTCAATAAGGACTTTCGGGGTTATGATAGCCATAATAACATATATAGTAAGCTCATGACTCACTTTGGTAGAGCTAAGCACCCATCTGATTCCTTTTCCGTTTTTATAAGTATATATCCACCCTATTATTTTCTTTTTATCTTTTTTATCTTTGATGGGCTGGCGTTTCATCTCATCATTTTCTTTCAAATACTTTTCAAAATCGCTGTTTAATGAGAAATACTCATTCTCATTTAATCTTTGATAAAAGGAAAATGTATGTATGCCCTGTGAAGTATTTTGCATCTAGTTCACCACCTTGTTTCAATAATCATTACTATATAGTGAGCTTAGATACTATAAATTAATTAAAGTTAATTGTTAATATTTCCCTGTTTCTATCCAGATGACTACGGGACTAAAGATACACTATTAATAACAGTAATTGGGGAAACAGGACGGTTAAATATATAATGAAAATTATTAATTGTTGAAATAAAAATATTCTGAAGGTCTTTTATTAATTTTACTGAATGATAAATGTAATGTAGAAAAAAATAATATCAATAAAAGAACAACTCAGAAAATTGAATAATTAAATAGTGGATAAGAATGTAAAACGGCAATCATGTATTAAATTGATTACCGTTTATTATCTCAGATCTAACCTAATAAAGTTCATTGCTATGTAAAGATAATATTTGCTTAACCCGGTATTTTGGAAATGATAGGAGTATAATATCTACGTATATGCTATAAAGAATCATCAATTATGATCGTATTCATTCAGGTAGCTTTTTTAGTTCAGTTGCCCGGTATAACTTTAAGATTCCTATATAACGTAGATTTTTTGATTCCGGTCATTTCTTCAATCTCACGAATAGAATATTGCCGGGTATTATAGAGCTTCACGGCTTTTTTCACGTTATCAGCGTTTATTTGGGGTCTGCCGCCTGTACGTCCTCTAGCTCTGGCAGTCTTTAATCCCTCTCTGGTTCTGTCACCTATCGTATCCCTCTCGAATTGAGCAATTGCACTCATAAGGGTAAAGAGAAGTTTCCCTGTACTTGTATTTGTATCTATGGATTCTTTAAGCGATACGAGGTTCACTCCCTTGGAATGAAATAATTCTGTCAGCTCAATCAGGTCTTTTGTACTGCGACCCAGACGTGACAACGATTCAATTACAATGGTATCGCCCTCGGTCATTCTGTCCAGCATCTTAGTAAGCTCCAGCCTGTCTCTTTTTGTACCTGTCATTTTCTCGTTGTAGATATGATCCACACCGTACTTTTTCAAAGCGTCAAGCTGACGGTCTAAATTTTGAGATTCCGTGCTCACACGGGCGTATCCAAATACATAATTCTTCATATAGTTTTCCTTTCAATTCCAGTGGTTCCAATACCGTACAAGATATGCGACTTTGATTTTGGAACGAGTAATGAAACAAAATCCCCTTCAAAATCATGTCGATTTAAGGATGATTGCATCTATGTAAAATAGGTTCCAAAAACGACCGTTTTAGATACAAGTATTATCTGTGTCATTGGTCGGTTCTATTTATTGATTTATAAGAAAATTCAGCTTCTTGCTTATTCTCATAGCCTCGCCTTGTTTATTTTTTCGCCTTTTTCAATAGCAGCTTCAACTAAAGCATTTAATTCTTCGTGCATAAGCTTGATAGCTTTCTGCAATTCTGATTTATCATATTTTTCATTCATTATTCTTGCCCCCCTCGTTTTTTGATTAATAAAAGGACGTTAAAGCTTTTAGCCTTAACGTCCTTTTATAGGTTTTGCCGAGTATATCACTTTTTTACATATAATTATTTAGTGGACTGTGGATCTGGAGTATCAGAAATTTTCATAAATACATAGTATTTAGGTCTTGCACCTCTGTTTACATAATCACCATTTTTCCATTGTACAAACATAAATGTTTTACCATCAAGCTTTTGTATCTCATAAGCTGAAAAGGTATTAACTGAACCCATATTAGTAATATAACCTTTAGTCCACTCATGCTCTCCTGACCCTAACTTCTGACCATTTTCACCAAATGATGT
>JAEZFR010000473.1 GCA_023417285.1 Bacillota bacterium | reverse complement strand
GTAGTACCATTAGCCCCTGTTCTATTTCACCGGTAACCACATTGTCTACCGTAACCTTCGAACCTTTTACTCTTTGAACAACAGCTCTCATAAATAAAAACCTTCTTTTTTACAAGTATTTTCTTGCACAAGGTATTTATCACTAAACCCTGTTTATCTCTATCCTTTGTTTCTGGTTACTTCAAACACGCTGTCAACCTTCTTCAACCTCTTGATAATCTTTTCTAGCTGTTCTGTATTTGTTATTTCAAGAGTTAAGTTAATAATTGTAATCTGTTCCTTTGTCGTTCTTGCATTAATTGCTTTAATAGGAATCTTTAATTCCGCTATACAATTCGTTATTTCCAACAGCAAGGAGGTTCTGTCATTTGCCATAAGTGTTATATCTGCTTTATATGCGACATCACCCGTAGTATACCATTTTACATCGATAAGTCTGCCATCATCTCCTAAGCCAGCCGACACATTAGTACAATCACTTCTGTGTACCGAAACTCCTCTACCCCTTGTAATATATCCAATTATCTCGTCACCCGGTACAGGGTTGCAACATCTTGAAAGTCTGACAAGACAATTATCAATGCCCTTAACAACAACACCGCTCTCAGGTATGTTCTTTTTCTTCTTCTCGCCACGGTTTTGAACTATATCCTGCAGCATTTCCTCAAGCTCTTCGGGCTTGAGAGTCTTCTTGTACTCTTCCTTGAGCCTAGTAACAATCTTTGTTGATGTAATTGCTCCGTACCCAACTGCAGCAAATAAATCATCCAGAGAGCCAAAATTATATTTCCTTATAACTAAATCAACCCATTCATTTTTGAACAATTGATTGTATGTTACTCCCTGCTTTTTGAGCTCTCTATCAATATTTTCTTTCCCTCTAACAATATTTTCTTCTCTCTTCTCTTTCTTGAACCACTGGTTTATCTTATTTCTAGCCTGACTGCTCTTAACTATTTTGAGCCAGTCACGGCTGGGTCCATGTATAGTAGTGGAGGTTAAAATATCGATAATATCCCCATTTTTCAATCTATAGTCAATAGGCACCATCTTACCATTAACTCTTGCCCCAATCATCTTGTTACCTATAGCACTATGGATTGCATATGCAAAATCTACTGGAGTAGAATCTTGCGGCAAGCTCATTACATCGCCTTTTGGTGTAAATACGAAAACCTCATCGGTAAAAAGGTCTACTTTTAAAGTTTCCATAAATTCGTTTTCGTCTTTGGTATCCTTCTGCCATTCTAGAAGCTGCCTTAGCCAAGCAAATTTATTTTCGGTGTCTTCCTTGCTTGCACCGCCCTCTTTGTATTTCCAATGTGCAGCTATACCTACCTCTGCAACTCTGTGCATATCCCAGGTTCTTATTTGGACCTCAAAGGGTTGTCCTTCAGGGCCAATAAGAGTTGTATGCAGTGACTGATACATATTTGGTTTAGGCATTGCAATATAATCTTTGAATCGCCCAGGCATTGGCTTATAGAGCTCATGAACAAGTCCCAATACGGCATAGCAGTCCTTAACGGAATTAACTATAATTCTAAAGGCAAACAGGTCGTATATCTGTTCTAAGGTTTTATTCTGATTTACCATTTTGCTATAAATACTGTAGAAATGTTTTGGTCTGCCATCAATCTGTGAGTTCTCAATACCTAGATCACTTATCTTTTCCTTGAGCGTATTTACGATGTTTTCAATATATGCTTCTCTTTGCTTTCTTTTGGTAGCAATCTTCTCAACCAGATCATAATAGCCCTTGGGATCGAGGTATCTAAGACATATATCTTCAAGCTCCCACTTGATTTTTGACATACCAAGTCTGTGTGCAAGTGGGGCATATATTTCTAAGGTTTCAGTGGCCTTTTCGATTTGCTTATCTGAACTCATATACCGTAAGGTTCTCATATTATGCAGTCTGTCAGCAAGCTTTATAAGTATTACTCTAATGTCCTTGGCCATTGCCATAAACATTTTTCTTAGGTTTTCAACCTGCTGTTCCTGCTTTGTTGTAAACGGAATTTTACCCAACTTTGTAACTCCGTCAACCAAATCAGCAATTTCCACACCGAAGTCTGTCTTTAGACAATCGTATGTACATGTGGTATCCTCAATGGTATCATGTAACAAACCAGCAATAATAGCAGTGCAGTCAAGCTCCATGTCAGCTAAAATTATAGCAACCTCGACAGGATGAATGATATATGGCTCACCCGAAATTCTTTGTTGTCCTTCATGAGCAGCTCTTGATACGGAGTAAGCCTTTTCGAGCAGGGCAAAGTTGCAGTTAAGATCATATTTTTTTACTTTTTCAACTAAAACAGTAAAATTGTCAATCAAAACATCCTCCCTCCGCCAAAAAGGCTAAATAAAATCCAGACCAAAGATTGTTTGAAAGCACATACTCTAATGCGTATGTGCTTAACTATTTTTTATATCAAAATATAAGTCATAAGCAGTATATAAAGCTATCTCAAAACTATATTACTTACTTATTCTAACTAAAATTTTACTATAGAGTCAACATTGTATCCCTTTAATTTATCTCTGCCATTTAAAAAGGATAACTCAATGAAATAGATAATCCCTGCAATTTCACCACCAAGCTTTTCAATAAGCTTGATATTTGCATCTGTTGTCCCACCCGTTGCTAAAAGATCGTCCACTATCAATACTCTCTGTCCCTGCTTTATTGCATCCTGATGCATTTCAAGTACATCAGTTCCATATTCCAAGGCATACTCTGCCTGAATAGTCTTGTAGGGTAACTTGCCTTTCTTTCTAACTGGTACAAAGCCTTTTCCCATTATATATGCCAATGGTGCCCCAAAAATAAAACCTCTAGATTCAGAACCAACAATCACATCAAACTCCCCATACTGTGAAGCTAGTGCTACAAAGCTATCCATGCACTCCTTAAAGGCTTCTGCATCCTGAAGAACAGTGGTTATATCAATAAAGTCAATTCCTTCCTTTGGAAAATCCATTACGTGTCTAAGTTTCTCTTTTAGCTCCATAAAATACACTCTCTTTCGGAATATACATTTGTATTTATAATGGATTTATTATATAGCAAAATTTCAACATATACAAGTAAACACGACAAGCTTTTCTATCTAAAGTTTTGCAGTATCAGTTGAACACTTTTTATATTATTATACTGATTTATGTCAATATTAAAAGCTAAATCTAATACAACATTATTATTCTTGCCCTCATAC
>JAEZFR010000448.1 GCA_023417285.1 Bacillota bacterium | reverse complement strand
ATATGATATTATAATTAAAGAATAGAATAAATTAGAAAAGGTGTCTACCGTATTTACGTTGACATATATGATTAACTAGAAAGGAGTATGATTTCATGAGAAAGAGAATTATTTGTGGTGGGAGGTTCCACAATAAATAGCCTCTAAATAATAGAGAGGAATATTTATATTTTATGATTACTATTAAAGAGACAAGTAGAAGTGAGATATACAATGTAAAAAAATTATGGGCAGATGGAGATGTTATGAGATTTGTAGGATTTCCAGATGGACTACACGAAACAGAAGAAAGAATGAACGCTTGGTACGATTGGATTTTATCTTCCAGACCAATGGTAAACCATTATTCCATTTTCGAAGATGGTGTGTATTGCGGAGAAACTTTTTTTGAGATTGATAATGAGCATAGTAATAGTGCTTCACTGGATATCAAATTATTTAAGTTTGCAAGAGGTAAAGGGATAGCAACTAAAGCGCTTTCTTTTGCAATCGAGGAGGCATTTAAAAACGGCGCAGAAAAGGTTTGGGTAGACCCTAATCTGAATAACAGTAGAGCTATTGCTTTGTATGAGAGATTAGGATTTGAGCGTAAACCTATGCCTGAATATTTGCTTGACGAAGATGAAACCACATCAATATACATGGAACTTAAAGCAAAATGATTTCTTGTGTAATTTTCATTTGGTATTCAAATTTAGAAATATTAAATGGAAAGTGTACATAAAAATATATGCACTATTATGTGCACATAAATCAGAAGTGGATGGAACCCCTTTCTTTTCAGTATTTGTAGGATAGGATTATGGTTCGAATCACGTCTCGTGCTTAATTAAAAGGAAAGCTAGTAAAATCATGCTTTCCTTTTTTCTTTCTAAATGGTAAGAATAGTTTAGAAGAAAGAGAAACTTACGAGTAACCGGTTTCATGTGTATTTAATAAGTATAGATGATACACTAATTTCCATTTATATTTGACATACTATAATTTGGAAACTATAATTTATATATCTTAAAGCTTACATACTGAGGAGGAATATCTATGGGAAATATTAAGTTTGGAACATGTGTAAGAGGGAATGAGATTTTAACAGTATTACCTGAAGTGATTAATGCTGGCTTTGAAACAATTGAGTTATATTATAATATCTCTCTTGGGGGTGCTGATTTTATCGAATTATCAAAGAGGACAAATGAGATTATTGGAGATTCTGGTTTAACAGTCTCTAGTATTGGTTTATATTGTAATCCGCTACAATACGAAGAACAAAGAAAAGAACTTGAGTATTGCATCGAAAATGTACACTTATTTAACGCAAAGATAGTAGGTACCTTTGCAGGTGCACTTGAAGGTAAATCTGTAGATGAATCGATACCAAGATTTAAAGAAGTATTTGGCGAATTGGCAAGAAGAGCCGAATCAAGTGGAGTCAAAATTGGAATAGAGAATTGTCCGATGTACGGTTTTTGGTATCACAACACATGCAATATAGGTTTTTGTCCAAAAGCGTGGGAAATGATGTTTGACGCAGTAGATAGTAGTTACTTAGGTCTAGAATGGGAACCTTCTCATCAATTAGAACAGTTTATTGACCCGATTGAGCAATTGAAAACATGGATTCCTAAAATAGTACATGTTCATGGTAAGGATGCAAATATCGACTGGCAGTATATAAAAAAATTTGGTTCTTGGTTTGGTTCCGACTATAGTGTTCACCGTTTTCCAGGATTGGGGGATAGCAATTGGGAAGAAATCATATCAATATTAATTCAAGGTGGTTATTGTGATGATATAGCAATCGAAGGCTTTCATGACCCTATTTATTGTGGTGATAGAGAATTAGAAGGACAGGTATTAGCATTAAACTATCTTAAAGATTGTCGTAAGAGAGCGAATAAATATTATTGCTATTAATGACTGCCTTCGTGTGGTTATTGTTGGGGGTAAGATGAAGTACAATCATTATTTTGATAAAATTCCATATTTTGAATCAAATAGACTTATCTTACGTGCATTTACAAGAGAAGATATGGATCAGTATTTTAGCATTTTAAGGGATGAACATGTGCAAAAATATCTAGGTGGTGCATGTCCGGTTTTTGATCAAGAGCCACATATAACGAATTGGTTAAATAATATTAATGATCGGTTATTAAAGTCCAAAACAGTTTTTACATGGTGCATAGAAGAAAAGAAGTCAAAGAATGTTGTAGGAAGAATCGATTTAGGAGGATTTCAAAAGAAGACATATGCCGAAATTTCTTACCACATAGGTTATGACTTTTGGAATAAAGGGTATGCTACAGAAGTGGTTGGCATTATTACAAACTTTGGACTGAAAGAGTTGAAACTACATCGTATTCAAGCATCCGTAAGGAAAGAGAATCTTGCTTCGAGAGCTGTTTTAAAGAAGAATAATTATTTAGAGGAAGGTATGTTGAGATTATATCCTTTTGGGAAGGAATTTCGTGATACAATCATATTAGCAATTTGTGAAGAAGAAAACC
>JAEZFR010000391.1 GCA_023417285.1 Bacillota bacterium | reverse complement strand
TTGTAGATATATTCTTCGTCCTTGAATTCTACTGCTTCCATCATCTGACCAAGCATACCGTCACCCATTATCATGGTCATTATTCTATATTTATCAGAAATATTAAATGCTTCAACAGTCATTTCATAAAGCTCCTGAACTGAACATGGAGCAAGTACTACCATCTTGTAGTCTCCATGCCCTCCACCCTTTACAGCCTGAAAATAGTCGCACTGCGCTGGAAGAATTCCTCCGAGACCCGGTCCGCAACGAACTATGTTAACCAATACACATGGTAACTCAGCGCCTGCAATATATGAAATACCCTCCTGTTTTAAGCTAACTCCAGGACTTGATGAAGAAGTAAGTACTCTTGCACCAGCTGCAGCCGCACCGTAAACCATATTTATCGCAGCTACTTCGCTCTCTGCCTGTACGAAGGTTCCATTTATCTCTGGCATTCTCTTAGCCATATAATGGGCAATTTCTGTTTGTGGAGTTATTGGATAACCGAAGTAATGCTTACAACCAGCTCTTACAGCCGCTTCAGCAATAACCTCGTTGCCTTTCATCAATAATTTTTCAGCCATTGTTATTTACACTATCCTTTCCGCTTATATATAAAGCTTTTATTTTTCAACTTCAATTACACAATCAGGACAAATGGTAGCACAAAATGCACAACCTATGCACTTATCCATTTCGTCAACCCCTGCAGGATGAAAACCTTTCTGATTGAGCTTGTCAGATTTCATTATGACAATTTTTTTTGGACATACAGTGGTGCAAAGCTTGCAACCCTTGCATTTTTCTTCGTGAAATATAACCTTAGCCATTTTCAAAACCTCACTTATTTATTAATTTGAAAAACTCCTAAGAATTTTAGAAAAACTGCTTTAGACTCTTGATTATTATAAACCTTCCTTGAGGGTATTTGCAAGTTATTAAGTAGAATAGAGCATTTTTCACAAAAATGTTCCGTAAAGAAGATAAAAAACATTAAATCTAATGAATAGCCCTTTTCTTATGCTTTCCACCCATTACATCATTTATATCCTGTATGGTTACAAATGCATTTTCATCTTTGTCATGAACAATGGATTTTAGTTTTGCAATTTCAAGACGTGTTACCACCGAATAAAGTACTATTGAGTTCTGTTCCATTCCACCCTTTGCATATAAGCATGTCACCGATCTACCAAGCCTATCAAAAATGGCAGATGCAATTTCTTCATGAAAATCAGATATTATAAATGCAGCTTTAGCTTCATTCAGTCCATCTATAGTAATGTCAATAACCTTAAACGTTACAAAGTAAGCCAGAATAGAGTACATTGCTCTGTCCCACCCAAAGACCAAACCAGCACTGCTCAAAATAAATATGTTGAAGCACATAACTATTTCACCAACTGAAAATGCTGATTTTTTGTTAATTATAATAGCAACCATTTCGGTGCCGTCAAGTGAACCCCCATACCTTATAATAAGTCCTACTCCAACACCCAAAATAATACCGCCGAAAACCGTTGCTAATAGCTTATCATCAGTTGCCTTCTCCAAAGGATGCAGTAGATATAGAAATATGGATAAAAATACAATAGAAAACAATGAAGAGATTACGAAGGTCTTACCTATTTGCTTATACCCCAGAAACAAAAAGGGTATATTGAACAATACAACGAAAACGCTCAGTGGAATGTTGGTTAAATAACTCGTAATGATTGAGATACCAACTACCCCACCATCAATAATATTGTTTGGTACAAGAAAAACCTCCAGCCCAATGGCAGCTAATATAGTACCAAGGAACATAAATAAATACCGGAAAATCTCTTTTGATGTCTTATTTTTATTATGCATTATTATGTAATCATTCCTTTCTATTACATAATAACATAAACTTCTATGTATGAAAATTCATATGTTGGATTTATATGTAAATTTTATCCCAATATCCTTCAGCTTCAAACCTTTGTGCACGTCTGGACGCATTGGTTACAATCTTTTCGCTATATCCTAATATCTTAAGCAGATTAATAGCATTTTTGGTATTTGATGGCCCATCATACAATTTGTAATCAAACTTAATTTCATTTTGGCTAAAATACTCTTGAAAATGATAGTTCCCTACAGCACCATCTAGTATTCTAGTCAATTCAAGGTCATGCGTTGCGCATATACAAATGCAATTTGCATTTGCAAAGCAGTTTATAATTTCTGATGAAGCTGCTATTCTCTCAATAGTATTTGTACCTCTCAAAACCTCATCAATAATACACAAGCAAGGTGTTTCATCATCGAATGCCTCAAGAATTCTCTTTAAGGATTTTATTTCAACAATGTAGTAGCTTTCTTTCATTTCAAGATTATCCTTGAGTGCCATTGAGCTATATACCTTGAAATATCCCGAGCTATAGCTGTCTGCATGACAAGTGCATATTGTTTGTGCAAATACAGCATTTATTGCTAAGGTCTTCAAAAAAGTTGATTTACCCGATGCATTAGAACCTGTAATAATAATGGATTTTTGAGTGGAAAGTGAATTCTCTACACAATTATCTATAAGCGGGTGTCTTAAATTCTTGAAGCTTATATTTCTTGCCCCTAAAGTAAGGTCAGGCAGACAATAGCTACCTATACTTTCTCTGTAGGATGCTATTGCTATCAAGCCATCTAAATATCCAACCACCTCATATATTTGGGTCAATTCTTTGGAATGTTTTTTCAACAGTTTAAAAAGGCTGTAAAAAGCGATTGGTTCTCCAAGAAAAATCACCTTAATCATTTCAAGAAAGTAATTTTCGGTAGTATAAAATATGCTAAAAAATGCATTAAAGCTCATGCCCTTAATTGAAGATGTCGATACTTTTAAAACATCCAAGTAATACTGTATCTCAGGGAAGTCAACCCTTGCAGCCTTTCTTGCGATGTTTGCCATACCTATAATATAACTTAGTGATTCCAAATGCCCTACTATTTCGTTCCTTGTCTTGAAATAAACGCCAACATTAGTAAGTAATGATGCTAGAAAGAGTATCCCTCCTATAGGAGTAAATATCGTTATTACAGGGGATATCAAGAAGATTACTAGCAGCACATAGTATAGGGCTGCACTCTTTCTATAGGTACTGCGATTACCGTTTAAATACTCAAAAATACTCAGAAAGCGCTGCTTTCCCATTTTAGCAAATTGAAGTTGGAGCTGCTCGCGCTTATCAGGGTTCTTTTGAAAAAGCTCTATCATCTGCTGACGTTTAGCTAATTCAGCACCATCGAATGTAAGCTCGCGCAACAGATTATATAGGTATTCTTCACCAATAACCGTTGAGGTACTATTAATTCTTTCAAATACCCTGTTCATGTCCAAATCGTCCCATGTAATATCATCAATACTAAATGCATGGTTATCGATTTTTGCTTTATTCCTATAATAGCAAGCAATTGATTCAAAATCATCCTGTTTTATTTTTTGTTGTGGCTTCTTCCCCCAAGAGCTCCTTATTTGCTGCCTATATTCTGCATTCCTTTTTGCTCTTGAGATCATTACAATAACTATGTATATGGCTATAGCAGCCATAAAGAAAAATAAAACTGTAAAATCCATACTGTCTCCTTCTGTCCATCTCAATTTATAGCTAAAATTAGTAGTCATTAAGCCTGCTACTATTATGACCGCTATCAATAGCTAAAAATAACTGTCATCAAGCTTAATATTAATACAACCTCTATCAATAGCTAAAAATAACTGTCATCAAGCCTACTATTAATACAACCTCTATCAATAGCTAAAAATCACTGTAAACGCATCTTTGAATCGTAACTCACTTTAAAGTTACTCTCTATCCCGTGGCAAGTATATTATTGTATCGTAGCTTATTTAATGTTACTCTCTATCCCATGGCAAGAATATCATTTTATTTAGCTCAAGCACTTCTGAACCATCGAGCTTTCCCCCAAATGGTGCAACAACGTCCTTCATGCCAGCCACAACTGCAACTGGTACTCCAATCTTTTTGGATACTTCCTGTATTTTTTCCATTCCCTCTATAATAGTCTCAGGTGTTGTAAATTCAAGAACATTTGTGTTATTAACAAGCTTGGTAATTGGAATATTAGCACTATGCTGAATTTCCTCAATCATGGCTACAATTTTTTCAGGTGTATCAGTCATTATTCTTCTGGTATTAATGACAAAATACATTTCGTAATCATCACTCATAATTTCTTCTTGGAAGCGTGAAACAGCCTTTGCCCCAACATCATCGCCTCCAATGTCGAGGACAACCTTGTAAGCCTTATCCTGAAATAGAGAATATATTTCAGCCGGAATAGCCGGTACATCAACATTGGTATTTGCATACATCGGAAGAACTACCCTTATACCCTTTTGCTCCAAGGCCGCCTTTGCGTCTGCAGTTCTGAAATACGGATTTACAATGTCAAAGTCAACTATAGCCGACTTAAACCCAGCATTAGCCATATGCCAAGCATAGTTTACGGCTACTTCCGTCTTCCCACTACCAAAATGTCCAGTAAATATATTAATTCTTTTCTCAAACATAATACCTCACCCCATTTCAAAAAATAAAAATCATCTAATTATCTAGGCCACTCAATAATATCCTTAACTACCTCGCCTGCAATGATAAGCCCCATTACAGATGGCACAAACGACATGCTACCTGGAATCTGATGCTTGACAGTGCACTTTCTTGTTGACCCTTTTGGGCAAATACAGCCTGCACTACAGCTTGAAGTGTCTGACTCCATTGGCTTGATTGGCTCCTCCTTTGAGTATACAACCTTGAGTTTTTTGATACCTCTCACTCTCAGTTCTTTTCTCACTACCTTTGCCAAAGGGTCAACGGAGGTTTTGAATATATCAGATACCTCAAACCTGGTTGGATCGAGCTTATTTCCTGCGCCAAGAGCACTAATTATAGGTATTCCAGCCTGATTGGCACGCACTACCAGGTCAATCTTTGCCGTAACAGTATCTATTGCATCAACAATATAGTCATAGCTTTCATCTATCATTTCATCAGCGCAATCTGGTAAATAAAACTTTTGAAACGTTGTTACCTCGCACTTAGGGTTTATGTCTAATATTCTTTCCCTCATTACTTCTACCTTTGGCCTTCCAACTGTCTTTCTGGTGGCCGGTAACTGCCTGTTTATGTTTGTTAGACACACACAGTCATCATCTATTAATACAAGGTGACCTACTCCTGATCTTGCGAGTGCTTCAACTGTAAAAGAGCCAACGCCCCCCACACCAAATACTGCAACCTTGCTATTTTTAAGCTTTTCTAATCTTTCTGTTCCAATAAGTAGCTCACAACGTGAAAATTCATGTAGCATGTGTTTTTCCTTTCACTTATTCTTTTCAGTAAACTCTAAACCATTTCAAATAAATACTGCAAATATGGTTAATTATATATTTCTTATACCTCTTATATTTCAAACTAAACCTATTTATTATAGCGTATACTCTCGGTAGCTGAGCATACCTCAACTATTCTTTTAGCAGCTATTTTTGCCCTTTTTTTGGCATTCTCATCCTCTTGAGCGGGTCTTACAGCTGCAACACCCTGATGGCCGCAGTCGTCTTCTATATAGCCATCACCTATTATTATCATTCCGTCAACCAGCATCATATCATGCATTGCTTTTATGGTAGTTTCCTGACCTCCAAACCTAGATGCCCCTACTGTTGCACAAATCCCAACCTTGTTGTAGAGCCATTTATCCGCTCTAACCTTTCTGGTTTTATCAAAGAATGCCTTTAACTGAGCTGATACACTTCCAAAATATACAGGGCTACCAATAACCACCCCATCAGAATCTCTGAGAAGCTCATATACCCTTTCAAGCTCTGTCCCCTTGTAGCACAAGCCCTTGCAGGGATTGGTGCATACTGTGCAGTAACCAGACTTCTGCTGCTGCATTATCTCACCAACATTTACTATCGTTGTTTGTGCACCTAGCTCCTTGCAACACTCAAGAATATTGTTTATTAATACAGATGTATTTCCATTTGAATTTGGACTGCCATTTAAACCTACTATCTTCATAATAAATACACCTCTCATTATTTTGTATATATCTCTCAAAAGAATACACCAAATAATAGTTTTAGACAAGCAAAAAAAGGTAACAGTAAGTAATTACCGATACCTTTTTGTTATAATTAATTATTGATTATTAAATATTATGATTATTAATTATTTAATTTTTGATTATTTAATTATTGATTATTTATAATTATAGTTTCAATGTATTTTGAACCAATAAAGAAAATAGTTTTTTTAACATCACTGGTCACTAATAGAATAATCCTCTAGATTTAAAATGACATTCAAGCTATAAGAATTGTTTGAACCATCCTTTGGAATAACAACTTTTTTGAGTTTCAGCAGCTTTGCGTCTTTCCATCCCTGTACCTCATAACCATAGATATAATTGCTGCTAGTCATTCCAATTGTGTTTCCTGAGCTATCCTTATTGCAGTTAATAACAAAACTATCGTCCTCGCAATTTAATAGCATCAAAAAGCAATTTGTATTGACGATACCCTTTTTATTGGAGGTTGCAAAAGAAAATGCATTGTGCTTACCGTCTTTGTTTATAAAAAATCCACCGAACGCCCCCTCATCATACAAAAGCTTTTTGAGCTCCCCCGTCTTCAGGTTATATGAGTAAACGGTTGTTTGAGTCATATTATCAGTCTTCTTCCCTTCAACCATAAAATAGACTTTATTCATAGTCGAATTCAGAGTTAGAGATTTGACTGCAAATCCTGACTTTGCCTTTTCTCTGAATCTAAAGATATTTCTCAATTCACTGATGGTATTTGTTCCAATTATTTTAGTTACATTTTTTCCATTGAGTCTATACTCCAGGTTTAAAGAAGCTTCTCCCGTTGAATTCTCATTGAGACTAGCTTTTAGGTTAATTTCTGGAGAATTATTGAACACCTCTATAAGCTCCTTCCTCAAATCATTTTTCACTTGAGATTGGTTTGAGGGTAATTTAGTTTGAACATTCAACGGATCATCTGATTGTACCATTGATGATTTATTGGATTTCGAATTCTCCAAGGAACTAGTGGATGCTTTTTTTATATCTCCTGATAAGCTTTGCAGTTGAGCGTTTTTATCCCTGCTTAAAGTTATATCAGTTTGAGATGGCTTGCTTAACAATATTGCACCACCTACAATAAATGAGAGCAAAATCAGATATATCATTGAAAAAGTATGCTTCTTATTCATAGATGCCCTCCTCAGGATGTAATTGAAGCAACATATTATATCAATTAATATATCAATATTGTATACAAGCACAATGTTTCGTATACCATAACCAATAATAAAAAACTACAGCTTATATATTCTTGAGGCATTTTCACTAAAAATCATACTCTTTTGACTCTTTGACAAGTTCATTTTTGAAATTCTATGAATATCTGGGATTGGACTGCCCCAAGGGTAATCGGAACCAAATACAACCTTATGGGCACCTATTTGCTCAATTACTTCTACTACATATTCATCGTCCAGCCAACTTGGTTCATTAACCCTAGCAATCTCATTATAACCAGTTATAACTATAGACGTATCAAAATACACATTTTCAAAGTTACGTGATATTTCCAAAACATCGTTTTTATTTCCATCAGCCATATGTGCCAAGATAACTGGAATATCCGGATATTTTTCAATTATCGGAATAATATGTTCAATATCAGAATATTCATTAAGGCGTGCATTTGATACTCTGCCACAATGAACTAATATGGGAAACTTTATTGCATTGCATTCTCTGTATAAATCCTGCATCTTACTATCTAGCATACTGAAGGATTGACCCATAGGATGCAGCTTAATACCTTTGGCACCTTCACCTATATACTTATGTAGATATTCGGGCATACTGCCATCAAATTCGGGATGAAAGTTCACCAACGGAACAAGCTTGTTGTCTGACTGTTGTGCAACCTTTATCCAAAATTCATTTGAGTCCTTCATGATTTTAGGTGTATAAAAATTTGTGATCAAGGTAGCATCTATTCCACCCTTTTCCATATTGTCTATGACATTTGTCTTTGAACCAGTACCCGGATTCTGGAATTCAATATTGTACATTTTATTAAAAGTCTTCATTATTCTTGATGCAATTTCGTCATTTGCAAAGATGTGCACATGACCATCTATTATTTTATAACCTTCAAACATCTTTTTGCTCCTTCAATTTTGTCTCTATAAAGAATAGCTCACTAATATAGACAAATCAATATTGTAGCTATATAAATATTGTAAATAATTAACTTGAATTTTGTCTATATCGTATAAATTAAAAATAAAGCCGCCCGCAAAATAATACTATATAATATTGTAAATGTTATAAACTTAAATAAAGCCACCCGTAAAAAATACTATATAATATTGTAAATATTATAAACTTAAATAAAGCAGCCCCTTAATATAAGGAGCTGCAATTAAAAATGCTAATAATTTTATACAGTAACTAGTACTAAGATATCATGTATTAAGTATTTTTGATTGGTTAATCTTTAATTTCCTCTACAGAGGTAACCTCATAACCCATTTCTTCTATCCCGGTAACAAAGATGCTATCGCGAATATCAGCATTTACTATAGCATACTGGCCTTCAAGGTTAATTTCCATAACCGCCACACCTTCTAACCGTTCAAGTGCTGTTCTGACATGTCTCACACAATTTTGACAGCTCATGCCTTCAATGAATATTTTTTTCTTCATAAGACGCCTCCCTTATAAATGTATATAAATGCCATAAGGATTATATCCCTATCAGCATAAATATTATTATTCACCTATATTATATCAAATCAGATGAATTTCCCAAAGACATATATAGGTAACTCTTTGACCAAAATATGACATTTATCAGCATGTAATAAAATAAAAACGGGCATCTCCGAAAAGAGTGCCCATTTTGAATATGTACATTTAATTAAGCTCTAGGATGAGTCTTCTTGTAAACTTCCTTAATCTTATTCTTTGCTACTTGAGCATATATCTGGGTAGAAGAGATATCTGAGTGACCAAGCATTTCCTGGATAGATCTCAAGTCTGCACCATTTTCAAGAAGGTGTGCAGCAAAGGAATGTCTCAGCGTATGTGGTGTAATATCCTTGTTGATCTTAGCTTGATTTTTGTAATGCTTGATAATTTTCCAGAAGCCTTGTCTAGTGAGACGTTTTCCATTGACATTAACAAACAACGCGGTCTCATTCGGGTCTTGAATCAGAAAGCTTCTAGATTTTGCAGTGTATTCGTTAAGAGCACTTATTGAGATAGAACCTATTGGTATCATTCTCTCTCTAGTACCCTTGTTACACTTAATAAATCCCATCTCTACATTGATATCGCTTAAGTTCAGTGATATCAGCTCAGAAACACGTATGCCAGTAGCATATAATAGTTCAAGCATAGCCTTGTCTCTAATCCCCTTGAGGTCAACACACTTAGGTTGGTCTAAAAGTAACTCTACCTCCTGAGTGGAAAGAATTTGGGGGAGTTTCTTTTCAACCTTTGGTGATTCAAGCTCAGTAGTAGGATCATTATCAATTATCTTTGATTTGTACAGAAACTGATAAAATGACCTGATTGAAGCAAGATTCCTAGATATAGTAGAAGTTGCTCTACCTTTTTTTTGTAAATGAAGTAGATATGCGATAACTGTTGTTTTGTTTGTTGTCACTATGTTTGTCAAATTCATTTCGGTAAGATATGTAATATACTGCTCAATATCCCTCTTATAGGATTGAAGCGTGTTGAGCGATAATCTTTTATCTCTCTCTAAAAAACCAATAAAATTTTCTACCTGAGCATTCATCAACAACTACCCCTTTATATTTCAAATTGTAAATCTATATCAAAATTATAATATATACTATTTTATAACAAAATCTGTTAATATAAAAGAACTATTTTTAATTTTAATATAAATTTTCCTGTTTTTTCTATTATTTGAGTATTGGAACAAGAAACTTTAGTAAATACGGTGAAATAATGCCCTCAAATAATATTCCACCCATAATAAAAACTGTAAAAAATGCATTTACAAAGTTATATGGTATTATCCTTTTCCCGTAGGTGCTACCACCAGCATATCTTTGTTTAAACAAGCCTGCAAAAATTACTCTAGAGAACTTTATTCCATTTACAGCAATTGCTATGAGGCAGGGTATTATGATTATTTCTTTGGGAAGGAAGCAAAGTATACTAATTAATCCTCCTTTGAAGGATAATATCTGTATCACAATTGCTGAACTAAAACCCGTGATAAAACCCTTCATACCCAACAATGCATAATAAAGTGGAAAACCTATAACCACTAATCCTATAATCCAGAAAATAATAACAAACTTTATGTTATCAATAAGTGATTCTTTTAGTAATTGCCCAATACTAAATGTCTCATTGTTTGCTGCACTTAGAAAGCCATTAAAATAATTAATAATAATCTTACTATAACTACTGTCAAGATTATTTGATGCTAGTGCTCCAAATAATATTCCGAATAGATAAAAAATAAACAAACTCAGGTAAACTATTTTATTGTTGCTTATATGCTCCTTAAAAATATCAACTATTTTCCTCATATCAATATGTACCTCAGCATAGTTTTTTCACTGGTTTACTATGATACTATGCTGAATAAACATAAAATATTACACTAATTATTATTAATTATTTTTGATTATAAGCCTCCCTCACGGAATAATTTATCTGCTAAAAGAACTCCTATAATAGTCTTCGCATCTGTAATCTCATGGTTCAATACCATTTCAACCAGCTTTGAAACGTGAAATCTCTCTACCGAAAGGAATTCATCATCATCTGCATCCGATTCGCCCTGCTCAAGACCTGTAGCACAATACATATGAATAACCTCATTACAAAAACCAGGAGTAGTGTGCATAGAGATTAAGTGCTTAATGCTTTTTGCTCTTAGGCCAGTTTCCTCTATAAGCTCTCTCTGCGCACATTCCTTTGGGTCTTCTCCCACATAATCTAGTTTTCCTGCAGGAAGTTCTAGCGTTGTGATGTCAAGAGGCTTTCTAAATTGTCGAACCATGTAAAGCTCTCCATTTTCATTTATAGGTACCACTACCGAAGCACCAGGATGAAGAACAATATCTCTAGATGCTTCTCTTCCGTCAGGCAAGCTAACAATCTGACTTTGTACAGTAATGATATTCCCTTTATATATCTCTTTTGTCTCAAGCGTCTTTTCAGTATACTCCATTTGCATATCCCCTCTCGCAAATAATTAATAAAAACATTTATCGTTATAAAACTTCCAAAAGCTGAGTAAACTATAATATGCCCAAATTTTTCCATGGTTATATGACTTAACAACGGTTATAGAAAGGATTTTATATGAAACAAATTATAAAAAAGGATAAAATCATTATAACAGGTAAACCAAAAGAGGTTGTCAATCAAATAAAGCTTCTTGGTCTACAATTTAAAACACTCAAGGAGTTACTGAACACATATAATTCGTAGCGCACTTGCTTAATAGTTGTACATTATGAACATTAATTTTTAGCAAGGTTTTTCTTTATTTCATCAGTGGCAAGCTTATCACACCTGTTGTTATATTCATTATCTGCATGCCCCTTGACCTTAATCCATTTTATCTCATGGTACTCCGATAATTTAAGAAGTTGCTGCCATAGTTCAATATTCTTTACTTCTTCATTTTTGTTTCTTTTCCATCCCGCCTTAACCCACTTATCTAGCCATCCTTGAATAAAAGCATTTACGAGATAAGCACTATCACTGTATAGGTTTACCCTGCATGGCTCCTTCAACCTTTCAAGTGCCTTAACAGCAGCAGTAAGCTCCATTTTATTGTTAGTGGTGTTATCTTCAAAGCCTGACATCTCAAGTTTATGATCACCATACATCAGCACAGCGCCCCACCCTCCTGCGCCGGGATTGCCTGAGCACGCACCGTCCGTATAAATCTCAACTTGCTTTTTAATGTTAGCCATATATTTTTCCTAATTCCCTTGCTTTCTTTGTACAATCATTCATTGCTTCGATAATTGAATTTCTGAAGCCTGTTTTCTCAAGTGTAGCAACTGCCTCAATAGTTGTGCCAGCAGGTGAGCATACCTGGTCTTTCAATTCTCCGGGGTGTTTCCCAGTTTCAACTACCATCTTTGCACTGCCAGCCACTGCTTGTGATGCAAGCCTGTATGCTGTCTGCCTTGGGATTCCTGATAATACTGCTGCGTCAGCCATTGCTTCTATCATCATAAAAATATATGCTGGACTAGAGCCTGTCAAAGCAACAACCTCACTCATCAATTTTTCTTCAAGTACTTCAACCTTACCTAATGAACCAAGTAGCTTAATTGCTTGCTCACTATCCTCCTGCAAAACACAGCTGTCAAAACTGATAAGAGTCATACCCTCTCCGATAAGTGCCGGAGTATTTGGCATAGCTCGTATTACCTTTTTGTCATCACCGAGAATACTTTTATATGTTTTAAGAGGAATTCCAGCTGCTATACTAATAAAGAGCTTGTCTTTAGTAAACGTATCTTTAATCTCCTCCAAAACGGTTTTAACATTATTGGGCTTTACAGCTAATATAATCATGTCACAGGTCTGGACAAGTTGTGTAGCGCTTTGTGCTGCCACCACGCCTAACTCTTGAGATAAAGTCTTGCTCTTATTTTTATCTACATCAAAAACATATACGTTTGAAGCTTCTTTAATAGTAGTACCAATAATGCCTTTTATAATGGCAGTACCCATAACTCCAGTTCCAATAAAACCTACTTTATTCATAACATTTTCTCTCCAATCATTACCAATTCTAACAATGACATAATCTTATTATAAACGTAATAAAAAAAAATTAACACAGCCAATTTATAACTGTGTTAATGAAATTGCTTTAACTTTTTTGTATATTGTGTATAATTTTTACTGATTTCTCAAATCAATTACTCTTTTGGCC
>JAEZFR010000327.1 GCA_023417285.1 Bacillota bacterium | reverse complement strand
CTCTACATTCACTTGTATTGGTCGTTTAAATATGTACACAAAACTAGCTATTAATAAATATATCACTGATGTTAAAAGTATAACTAAGAAATTAGTCACACTTGCCCACCAATTCTGTTTATAAAAGAATACGTTGTCGAAAGCTAAATATAATATTGAAATTATTACTATTTTGATTATTTCTTCTAATAATTTTCCCTGAAATATTTTTTTAAATTTCATTTATAACCTCTAAACTTATAATAATAATGTATTACTTACCTTTTCATCTCCGGTAAAATTAAAAAGTATGTCATCTGGAGCATTTGTATCCATAACTCCTTCGCCAGATAAGTAAAAATCATAACCCTTGTAACTTAACAATATTGAATATATCTCTGTATCAAATTCTTCCAATATATATAATACCTTTTCAAGAATATTATTATAGTCCATTTTGGATAAGTCATTTTGGATATCATCATACTCAGATGAATCTTCAATTGTCTCATCAAAAAATTCAATGTTTTTAATTATTATTTCCCCTGGCGATTCCGCTGCATATGATAATAAAGATTTAAACACTCTTTGGTTAACACTAAAAGGCATAAACTTATAGCTTTGCTGTAAATTAAGACGATCGTTTTTATTATAAGTATTCCTGTCTACTGCAACAATTCGTTTATTTTTAAAGTACAATATATCTTTAAAATTTGATTCATTTTCCATCTTTGTAGACAGTGCTAAATACAAAAAGTAATTTTTCATATAATTAAATACACCTTCTTCCCAAGAGTTGTGAAAAAGCAAAATGCCTTTCACATTAATCCCCCCCCTTATTCTATTCAAAATATACCACAGAAAGTGTAAAAATAATCAAAATACTTTGGTTATTACCAAATATTTTTTATGGTATTTTATATAATAATATACAATATTTTTCCATATTTCAATGATTTTCACAAAAAAATTACCCTCAAGGAAGATTTACTCCTGAGGGCAAGTTCATACTTTAAAATTTATCTGGAGGTTTTTGTGGCTGAATAGAATTATTTATTTCCCCATCATCCAAACTGTCTTTAACCAAATCAAACCACTCTTGTAGTTTTTTTTTAAGTAAGCTTTGAGGAATAAAGAATCTCATCCATACCGGTATCATGTTGTATAGCTGATCGAGAACTATAGTAAACCTTTCCTTCCCTCTCTTTGTGCCCACAATGGATTGTTCAGCTTGTCTAACTAATTTATATGACAGTTCCCGGAGTTTTGTCCAACGGTGTTTTACGATTAAATAGACTATGTAAGCGGTAAGCGGTAAAACAAAAAAGAAATAAAATAACAAACCAATTGTTTATAAAAAAGTCTTTCACTATGACTTACCTCCCATCTTGTTAACTATGTTCATAATAAAGCTGTCAAAGTATTTTAGTGTTTTAATAACTCCGATCCACACACCCGGTTTGGTTTGAGTGGCTCTTATAACTTCCTCTGCAGTTTTAAAATTATTACCTAAAATCTCCTGGCAGCACTCCAGTATTTCTTTTGCCTTTTCTTTTGTTTTAGAGCCTGCAACTCCGTCCACTTTCAGACCTGTCATAGCTTGAAATTCTTTTACTTCCATATCATTTTCACCTATTCCTTTCAATACGCTGTCTCTGATTGCTTCTAACTGGCTAAGTCCACGGGTTTCTATTAACTCGACATGCCACGGTTCGTATGACATAGGCTTGACAAGTCCATATTTTTTAAGTTCAGCATTAGTAATGATCTGAAACCAACCATCTGTTATATCCATGGCTATACAAAAACAATGATTGGATTTTCCGTAGGCAGCAGCCCAACACTTGCCATCACTTGTCCAAACTGACCCGTCTGGTTTTTGATATGCACCTTGGCTTTTTCTCTGTGCCAATGATTGAGCGTTTATAAGCCTTTGTTTCGCTAAACTCCTGTATCCGGAGGTACAAAGACAATCCTTGCCTTTTGCAACACACAGAGTATTAACTGCAGCAATCAATTTGGGATAAACAAAACCTTCATCAGGATATTTGAATTTAACACTATATGACATGTTCTTTTGCCTCCAATCCATCTATTCTTTTATGTGCTGACTTTGCAGACTCTTCAAAACCTTTTACACGTTCAGCTAATGCAAAGTGGCGTTCTTCTGATGTTTCTTGCTTTCGTTTTAAATCATCTACTCCAGCTTTTATATAACCTACATCTGATATCAGGGTTCCGGAATTCTTACCTGTATCAGTACTTTCTTTTTTTACCCCGTTCCGATAGCCAATGTAGCTAAATACAATACCACTCAAAGTGCCGGCAACGCTAATAGCTACTAATACAATAACTTCCATTTATCAAGCCTCCCCAATGATGTATTTTTGTAAAATAAAAAGAGCGCCAAATTAATGACTCCCTTTTGGTTCGCAATATTATCCTATAATGTACCAACTGCACCCGCCTCCAATAACGCTTGGAGAGCATCACTTTATCATATCAAAATGTCCTCAATGGTCTTTAATCTCTGCATTAATTAGTTCTTAATGAATATTTTCAATTTTACTATTTCCTCGCAACTATACCCTCGAACTCTATAAGTGCCAGCCTTATAGTTATGTTTCGACATCTGTTGAATTAATGTACTCTCGTAATCCTTGCTTATCATCTAATGGTACACAAG
>JAEZFR010000296.1 GCA_023417285.1 Bacillota bacterium | reverse complement strand
TGGTGAGCATAATCATTATGCCGTTGATAGGATACATAGCTATGAAGCTTGAAAAGGTCATAGGCGGAACCTATGAGAAAATAAGTGACCAGAGAGCAGTACTAAATACCACTGCTCAGGAAAATCTTGCAGGAGTTCGATTGGTTAAGGCTTTTGCAAGAGAAAAATATGAAATGGAAAAATTCCTAAAGCAAAATGTTAAGACTTACGATTTAAATGTCCATCAATCAAAAATATGGGCAAAATATCAGCCCATTATTGAGTTTCTATCAAATTCGGTAGTTGTAATGGTAACTGTAGTAGGAGGATACTTTGTTATTGATGGGGATATTTCCACAGGAACACTTGTGGCATGTTGTAACTACATATATATGCTAATCTGGCCAATGAGAATGAGTGGATGGCTTATAAATGTATTGTCTCAATGCAGAGCTTCTTTGAAAAAGATTGATGTATTGCTAAAAGAAGAGGCTGACATCAAAAGTCCAGAACAAGCTGAAAAGCCGGAGAAGGTGAACGGAAGAATCACGTTTAGTGATGTATCACTTACATTGAATGGAACAAATATACTAAAAAATATAAACATAGATGTTGCACCTGGGTCTACACTGGCAATAATGGGGGAGACGGGCTCTGGTAAAAGCTCATTAATCAATCTTATTGGTAGATATTACGATGTTACTGAAGGTAGTGTATTAGTTGATGATATCGATGTAAGGAACTATGACCTATACACTCTTAGAAAGAATGTTTCAGTGGTAATGCAGGATGTATTTTTGTTCTCAGACACCATTGAAGAAAACATTCGCTTTGGAGCAACCAATATTTCAGATATTGACATTATGAAGGCAGCAAAGGCTGCAAAGGTGCATGAATTCGCCAAAAAAATGTCAGATGGTTACTCTACTGTGATTGGGGAGAGAGGAGTAGGATTATCAGGTGGTCAAAAACAGAGGATATCTATAGCAAGAGCACTTGCAAAGAATAGTAGCATACTCATTTTTGATGATGCCACTTCTGCTCTGGACATGGAAACAGAACACGAAATACAGAAGGCCCTAGAGCAGTATACAGATAGAACCAAAGTTATTATTGCTCACAGGGTATCAGCTGTTAAAAATGCTGACGAGATAATAATACTAAAAGATGGAGAGATAATTGAAAGAGGTAATCATGATACATTAATGTCCCTAAGAGGTAGGTATTATGACACGTATATAACTCAGCTCGGAGACATCTCTGAGGTGTTTGAAGAGGAAGAGGGGGTGGAAGTATGCCAATAAACAACTTTCGAGAAGATGAAAAAATGGAAGAAAAGATAAACATGAGGACCTTAAAAAGACTCTTTGCTTATCTTAAGGCATACAAGGCACAAGTTGCACTGACACTATTTTTTATTGCTGTTGCACTAAGTGTTGAACTATTCAATCCATATTTACTAAAGCTTACTATAGATAACTTTGTAGAAAGTGGGAACAAGTCTGGGATACTTATTATAGGGCTGTGTGTAATTGCAGCGAACCTTGTTGCTATGTTCTGTGTTAAAATGCGAACTATAACTATGGCAAAGGTAACCAACAAGGTTCTTTTGGACATTAGACAACAGCTATATTCCCATATTCAAAAATTATCATTTGCTTTCTTTGACTCAAGGCCAGTAGGAAAGATACTCGCAAGAATTATTGGGGATGTTAATTCACTAAATGACTTGTTTACAAACAGTGTTACCACCCTAATACCTGAGGTTATAAAGGTAATTGCCGTTCTGGTAATAATGTTTTTCCTAAACTTTAGGCTGGCTATTGCTGCACTTATTACCCTTCCTATAGTTGCTACTATACTGATAATTATCAGTACGCTGAATCACAAGAGGTGGCAGATTCACAGGAAAAAGAATTCAAATCTAAATGCGTTTATGCATGAGGATTTCTCCGGGATGAGGGTAGTTCAGAGCTTTGCAGCAGAGAACAAGACAAATGGTACATTTGGAGATTTAGTAGTTGATTTGAGGAAGGCATTTATAAAGGCTGTAAGGGTAGCTGATTTTTACTGGCCATCGGTAGAAATGTCGTGGGGAATAGGAACCATAGTTACATTTTCTGTAGGTATCAATCTGATAAATACCAATTCAATTTCTCTAGGTGACCTGGTTGCATTTACAGGGTATATAGGTATGTTCTGGCAGCCAATAATGAACATTAGTCAGTTCTATAATCAACTTGTAACAAATATGACAGGAGCAGAGAGAATATTTGAGATACTTGACATTGAGCCTGATATAAAGGATGCAGTTGGTTGCAGCGAACTTCCTGAGTTAAAGGGAGAAGTGGAATTTAGGAATGTAACCTTCTCATACGATGAGTCGAAGAAGGTACTAGATGATGTAAGCTTCAGCGTAAAGCCAGGTGAAACAATTGCACTGGTTGGGCCTACTGGAGTGGGTAAAACTACCATTATCAATCTCGTAAGCAGATTTTATGAAGCGCAAGTAGGAGAAGTGCTGTTAGACGGATATGATGTAAAGAATGTGTCGCTCCATAGCCTTAGAAGTCAGCTGGGAATAATGCTGCAGGATACATTTATGTTCTCAGGTACCATCTTGGAAAATATTCGTTATGGAAGACTCGATGCTACCGATGAAGAGGTAGAAGCGGCTGCTAAAGCAGTTTGTGCACATGAATTTATCACTAAATTTGAAAAGGGTTATGAGACCGATGTAAATGAAAGAGGTACTAGATTGTCGGCTGGACAAAGACAGCTTATTGCATTTGCAAGAGTATTACTTGCAGACCCAAAGATACTTATTCTAGACGAAGCAACTGCTAGTATTGATACCAACACCGAGAGACAGGTGCAAGAAGGAATCGCTCGTCTTTTAGCAGGCAGAACGTCCTTTGTAATAGCGCATAGACTATCAACCATCCAAAAGGCAGATAGAATAATGGTTATTGAAAAGGGAAGAATCAGCCAGTGTGGAAACCATGACCAGCTTATGCAGCAGGAAGGTCTATATAAAAATTTATTCATGGCTCAGTTCAAATTCCTTGATGAGGTTGCTGGGTAACCTTACATTAAGTGAACCCTTCATTTTTATAATATATTTCAAGTCATGATGCGTGAAGAGAAATTGGGACCTAAAAACCTAAAAAAGTAGAGGGTAGGTCCCAATTTTTTTAAAGAAGGTAAGAATATTTATGTTAAAAGGAATTATCCACTTATATGTAGAATAGTTTTACCAGTACACAAGTAATACCAGTAATACCGTAATACGGTAATGCCAGTAATACTGCAAATTGTTTGAGGAGCCATATTTAACATGAAAATTCTCATCAAGGATATTATAAACGAAGTAATGCAACCAGAGATGCACATAGAAAATACGGTGGATGGGTTGGAATATGGGAACCTAGATACTGTAGTAAGGGGTGTAATAGTAACATTTCTAGCTACACAAAGAGTAATTGAAGCAGCGAGGGCAACTGGTGTAAATTTAATCATTTCACATGAAGGGATTGGCTATAGCCATAGACAGGATTATAAGCAACTAGAGTGTAATAGTGTTTATATTAAGAAGGTAAATATGCTTAATGAGTCTAAAATTGCAGTTTTCAGAAATCACGACCATATTCACAGATGTACACCTGACCGAATAATGGTGGGTTTGCTTTCAAAGTTAAAGTGGAGTAGCTACGAAGTATTTAGATGTCCAATGGCATCTGTTGTAGAAATACCTGAAATTCCTCTTGATAGGCTGATTTCACACATAAAGAGTATGCTGGGTATTAGTTATGTCAGGTTTTTGGGTGATGTGAGTATGACATGCAGTAAAATAGGTATTTTGGCTGGATATAGGGGTTCAGGACAACATGCCATTCCTCTGTTTGAGCAGCAGCAACCTGACGTTGTAGTTTATGGAGAGGGACCCGAATGGGAGACCCCGGAATATGTAAGGGATTCAATATTCCAGGGCAATAAAAAAGCCTTAATTGTACTGGGGCATGCAGAAAGCGAAATGCCTGCTATGAGTTTATTGGCGGAGCAGCTCAAGCAGAAGTTTCCTGCTGTTAAAGTAGATTTTATTGCGAATGAACCGATATTTGATGTTATATAGAATGTAAAACGACTGGTTTATTTAGCAGAAATAAAACCACCCTGAATTATTTAAGCAAAAAGCAAACCACCCTGGCTTTAATGTATGTAGGGTGGTTTCTCTTGTATAAAAAACTTAAGTTTATCCCAGTGTCTTAGCTGTTTCCCTTAGTTGCTCTCTGATACTTAGCTTTTGAGGACATTTTTCCTCACAAATTCCGCAATCAATGCATTCGCTAGCCGGCTTACCCTTCATCCAATCAAATTTACCAATCTGTTGATAGGCGCTTTTGGCGTGTTCGGTAAGTCCATAAACCTTATGATAATTCATTAATTGGAAGTTAAGAGGAATATTAACCTCCTGTGGACAAGGCATGCAATAATTACAACCAGTGCAGTATAGGTCTGCTAGCTTTTTATTCTGCTCCATAGCAGAATTTATGCTATCGAGCTCTACTACTGTAAGTTCTGCGGTATTTGATGCCGTTTGAACATTTTGCTCAACCATTTCTATACTGCCCATGCCAGAAAGTGCACAGGTAACATTAGGATTTGAGATAACAAATCTTAATGCAAGCTCAGCACTGCTTTTGGAACCTCCAGGAATTAGCTTCTGTATTACTGGAGAGGGTTCTCCCAATCTTCCGCCACCTACTGGACCCATGACAACAACACCAAGACCACTTTTATGTGCATGTGCGATAGCCGCTTCGTTGCTTCTATCTAGCATGTTGTACTGGCACAATACAGTCTCAAAGTGTCCAGTATCAATTAGTTTAATCATATTCTCAGGCTTATCATGAAAAGAGAAGGAGATATGTCTTATAATGCCTTGCTCCTTTGCTCTCTGGGCAAATTCCAAGGGGCCATTTTTAACATTTATTTTATCTACAAATTGTTCCCAGCTGATACCCCACATATGATAAAAATCAATATAATCGGTATCAAGCTTTTTTAAGGACTTTTCAAGCCTTTGCATGAAATGTTCACCGGAATCATCCTCTATTGGGTTCTTTGTTGAGAGGTACACTTTGTCGCGGATACCCTTGATTGCCTTTCCAACGATTATTTCACTTTCACCCTCGCAATAATATGGGGCGGTGTCGATATAATTTACCCCTAATTCATAAGCACGTCGAATAATCCTTATACTTTCATCTGTATCAAAAACCTGCTTTCCATCAGATACTATTTGGGGAAGTCTCATTGCTCCAAATCCAAGGGTAGAAATAGAAATACCGGTTTTTCCTAAAGTACGATATTGCATTGCTTATCCTCCTAAGTTCCTAATAGATTACCTTCACTTGTGAAAACTGTAAATTTTTATTATCCTTACAAACTACATTATATCGTAACTTGCTTGGGTAGCATATAGATTAACATATTAATTATTCTTGATCTATTTATGTATTTATCTATTTATAAATTTATCCACATGTGTGTTTATCTATTTATGAATTTATCCATATGTCTGTTTATCTATTTATTGGTTAATTTACCTATGTATGAGTATAGACTTACTTAATATCAGCTTTTTTGCCATCAGTTTTATAGTACTCTATAAGACTTTCACTTACAGCCTCAACTACCGAGGTTTTAAATTCCTTGGTGTTCATAATCTTATCGTCCTGTTTATTACTCATATAACCCATTTCAAGTAAAACTACAGGGGTGGTAGACCAATTAAATCCTGTAAGATCATTCCTGGATATAATGCCGTCCGATTCTATGGAAATATTTTTTTTGAGATGCTCGTCTAAGGTTTCAGCAAATTTTTTGCTTTGTGGTACTATTGATTTGGTATGAAGTATGCCAGGAATTAATATAGAATATCCTCTCACAGTAGACTTTTCAGAACCATTGGCATGAATGCGAATAACCATATTGCAGTTTGCCTTGTTAGTTATTCTAGCTCGTTCAATATTACTTATGTTTACATCATTTTTATTACGAGTCATTACTACTGTTGCACCCTGTTCCTCAAGCTTTTTCTTTAACAGTAATCCAACTTCAAGGTTAAGCTTATATTCAGGTATTTTAGTGAATACTCCCTGAGTGCCTGAGGACACCTTAGCCTTCATAACTTTGGAGTTAGGATAGTTTTGTTCTAGGGAAAGATTCTGCTTGCTTTGGTGACCAGGATCAATTCCAATTATAATATCTTTGAGTGGGGGTAGGGTATGCAAAGCGGATGGTGTTATACTGCTAGCACC
>JAEZFR010000262.1 GCA_023417285.1 Bacillota bacterium | reverse complement strand
ATTCATGGCATGGTTAAGAGTATAACCATTGTATTCTAAAACCCTTCTGAGTAAATCCATGAAAACATATGCCCTCAAGTTCCCTATATGTGCATCCTTATAAACAGTAGGTCCACAAGAATATATTCTCACTTCGTTTCCTGAAATAGGTTTAAATTCTTCCTTTTGTCTAGACAGCGTATTATATACCTTCATTTGTATCTCCTCTCACTGTATAACATAAATAATATTATAAAAGCCGACCAAATCTGCCAGTTTTCTTGGTATGTTATGCAAACTCTATAGCATATATAATATTATAAATCATCAACCACATCTTCACAAACATATTTAGCAATAACCTCATTTGAAGGATCATCTATTACTATCTGGGCATTATCTTTTATGCCAGCATTTATATTCTGTTGCTCCTTAATATGCTGCTCAAGCTGTGTAATTCTATGTGCCAACCTGCACAACTCTTGAGCAATAGGGTCGGGCATATGTACCTGATCCAGAGATTCCGAAGGGCACTCAATTTTAGTATTTCCTTTTTTAACAACTCTTCCTTTGACCCCTACGACAGTTGAAAATGCTTCAACATCAGAAGATACAAAGGTATTTGCTCCTATTGTGGAATTATCTCCAATATTAATTGGACCCAGAACCTTAGCACCTGCTCCAATAAGTACATTATTTCCGATTGTAGGGTGTCTTTTCGCTCCTTTGTCCTTGCCGGTACCACCTAATGTAACGCCGTGATAAATTGTACAATTATCACCTATCTCGGCTGATGAACCTATGACAATGCCCATTCCGTGGTCAATAAATAGGCCTTTGCCTATTTTTGCACCTGGATGGATTTCTATACCTGTAAAAAACCGTCCCATCTGAGATACCAATCTGGCAATAAAGAATAGCCTTTTTTTATAGAACCAGTGGGATATTCTATGGTAAATTAGTGCATGAAGACCTGGATACAATAAAAAAACCTCTAATGTATTCCTTGCAGCCGGGTCTCTACTTGCTATTGATCGTGCGTCAGTTAATAGTCCCTTGAACATAAACTACAGTCCTCTCTATATAAAAATAACCTATATAGTCCGTTGAACATAAACTACAGTTCTCTCCATATAACAATAAATCTATACTGTTATGATTGTAAATTAACATTTATATTATAACATTACTCCGTTTTTATTTACATTATTCAGGTTTAAAGCAACTACTCTATTAAATAAATACCCATATCACAAGACTAAAAACTTATATAATGCCATACAGAACTAAAACTCTACGCTTAGGTATTTACATACTAACTTATATAAAGCCTAATACAGAACTAAAACTCTACGTTAGGCATTTACATTTTAACTTATATAATGCTGTAAAAGATAATTTTAACAGTTTTAAGAAATGACAGCAACACTTTATATAATGATATGTAGAGTTTATAAAAAAGTTTACACCAAATTGCAAGAAGTACGGGCACAGTTCCATTGGCTGCCTTACAAAAGCTATGCATTAAAAAAGAGGAAGATTCAAAAAACCTTCCCCTTACTTAGTTATTTCTCCCGATAAATCCCATAGGTCAGTCCAGTCCTTTGCTCCATCCCACAAGAAAACCTGTCCCTTTATAAGACGGCAGTTCCTATCTACTGTAGAAAGCTTCTTCATTTCTTCATCTGTTAGTGGATCCTCTATGGCACATCTTAAATTACCCAGATACTCTGCTCTGTATATTGAGAATGGGATTGGCGTCTGTCCTCTTTGAACTGCCCATTTGATACAAATTATAGCAGGATGAACATTATGAGCCTTTGCAATTTCAACAACAACAGGATCCTCGATATCAACTACATCATCAGGAGTCTTGTCTCTATCAGGTCTAGTAGGTGAACCTATTGGACAGAAACCAATGGGCTGAATTCCATGGTCCATGCAGAACTGAAATAATTCCGGCTGTTGGAAGCATGGGTGTAATTCCATTTCATTCGCGGATGGTATTGTTGTACAATATTTCATTAATTCTTTAAGCTTTGGTATAGTCATATTAGAGGTACCTAAATGTCTAACATATCCTGCCTTCTGTAGACGCTCCATCTGATACCAGGTCTCCATATACTGTTCAATATTAAATGGTCTTGCATCTGAATTGTGGTAATCTGGCGCCGCACCCTTTGGGTGAAAGTTTCTAAATGGCCAATGAACAAAATACATGTCAATGTAGTCCATTTTTAAGTCCTTGAGGGTCTTGGCACAGGAGAGCATTACATCACCTTTTCCATGCATGTCATTCCATACCTTTGAAGTAATGAACAATTCCTCTCTTTTGATTCCATTCTTCATAACTTCTTGAAATACATCTCCTATCAAATCCTCATTCCCATATACCGAAGCGCCATCAAATAGCCTGAAGCCTATCTCTGCTGCTCCTTTTACAGCATTTGCTACCTCCTCAGCTGTAAATCTATCAGAACCAAATGTTCCCATACCAATACAGGGCATTTTGTCTCCACCCCTTAAAATTCTCTGAGGCACTAACTTTGGATTAATTGCATCGTTTAGAATACTCACAAATTCATCTCCTATTAATGAATTTTAATATGCTCTGTTTTTATATAACTACATTTTCTCTTTTCATAACTACATTTGTTTATAACTACATTTTCTCTTTTTCATAACTACATTTGTTTATATGTATTGTTCAACGTTACTTGGATTAGTTGCATACATGTAATCATCAATACAGTCCACAACTCTATCCTTTAAAAGGCTCTCCGGATTATTGCTGAGCTCGCCTTTTCGGATTTTATTATATTGCATGGGCATAAATTCACTTATCAGTGTAAGCGGAATATTGATACTATTCAAGTTTTTCAGCAGCCTTTGAATAGAGTCCTTTACACTGTTGTCAGGCAGATAATATCTGCTTCTATCAGATAAACTGTACTTTCTAGCAAGCCTTAGCTTAATCCCTGAGCCATGATAGTGCTTAGCCCAGTTGGTTGGATTTTGCAGCATAGCCTCATCGAGTACGGCTGCAAAATTTGATAACCTTACGTCAGGGTTGTATCTAAATAGTTCTTCCTCAATTCTATTTAGTGCAAATAGCCCTTCTCGCAAAGCATATGTAAGTCCCGGTCCAACCTTCAATATTGCAATACCATCCTCCACCATTTCTCTTAGTGCACTTGGTGTTTGATAGTCTGTGGAATGTCCTTCAAAAACCAGGTTGGGGTACTTTTTCAAAGCTGAGCACAATTCTCTTGCAGCCTCTCTGTTATACTCATGTATTGTCTCATCACCAAATTCAACCCCAGGCTGTACTACAATGGCAATAACGTTTTCCCATGCAGTATTTAAATTCAGCTTATAAAACTCGGTTTTAAATGTTTCAATGGTTTCTTCTAAATCGCATACCCTTGTAACCTGTACTCCTTCTTCCTCACTTTGGCTACCACCCGGTATGGGAACTTCGCTGCCTACAACATAAACAGGCCTTAATGCATTGCAATCCCTCTTACTTAATTGTCTATACGCTTCTTCAGCAACTTCACAGAGAAGGGCACCCCTTTTCGCGATAACCTGGGTACTTAGTGCTTCATTTATGCTATCATTCTTTAGTCTCATGCTAGTATCAATATGTATCTTTGTAAACCCTGCCAAAACATAATCATTTATTAGTTGACAGGACTTTTTCATTGCTGACTCTTCCTCTTCATTCGACCATGTTAATGGGCCAAGGTGGTCTCCTCCTAATATTATTTTATCCATTGGAAAATTCACCTTGTTTGCAAGTCCATATACAAAGTCTCTAAAATCAATCGGTGTCATTCCTGTATAACCCCCGAATTGATTAACCTGATTTGCCGTTGCTTCAATTAATAAATAGTCATTGCTCTTTGCTGCCCGCTCCATAGCAGCAGTTATAACGTATTCATTGGCAGTACAAGCAGAGTATATTCCTGCTGCAATACCATTTTTTTGTTTACGTACAATATCTTTTAAAGGATGCATATTATCCATTTTTATCTCCCCCTAGTCGTTTACAATCAAGAGCTTTCCTTTTACAGCACCCGGTGTTTTGTACATATCAAAAGCTGCCTTTATGCTTTCTAATGGAAAACGCTTAAATATCATGCTATCGTCAAACTTTAGTGCTCCTGTTGAAAAGAAGTGGGCAGTGAGCAGCCATTCTTTGCCTGGAAATGGTGCGCTGTAGGACATCCATGAGCCGGTAAGCTTGAACTCTTTTCTGTTCATATTTTCAAATTGTTTAGGAGTAAAGGTTAAATCCTTTGTAGGTGTTCCTATAAAACATACTTGAGCCTTGTTCCCCGCTAATTCAAATGCAAGCTTCATAGTAATATCAACACCTGCTGTCTCATATACAAAACCGAAGCCCTTTCCATTTGTAAGTTCATTTACCTGCTCCTTAAAGTCCGCATCTAATGTATTGATAGTAACGTCAGCACCTAGTTTTTTTGCCAATGACAACC
>JAEZFR010000258.1 GCA_023417285.1 Bacillota bacterium | reverse complement strand
GCCCTGCTGAAGCCTCTGATAAGCATTTCAGCTTTTAAGAGTTCAACCTGAGCTCTTATTACTGGGCTATCATAATCAAGATCGCAAATACCACTTCTAAATATTCTTTTTAATAGTTGGCGGCTTTGTAAATTGTCAGGAAATGACCAACTAAGTCTATCAACATGCCACATGCGGCCTGGTATTTCTCTAACCTTTTTGACAAGCATTTCATTATATTTAAAAGAAACAAATATTAATCCATCTTCTAGAGAAACTGAACATTTCATATGGTTCCTCCCAAAAACAATAAAAAATAATATTAGAACATATGTTCTAATATTTATAATATATGCTTCTTGTAAATAAATGTCAATAATATTTCTCTAAAATTGCTCGATTAATTTCTCATAAAACTTCTCATGCAAAAATTGCTGCAAACTTATCCTAAATATTTATGTTTCAATACTGTGCAACATAGTTATCCTACATATTTGTTCAGAATATTTATCCTGCAATATTGCACAACATACATATTTGTCCTGAATAATTATGCTGCAATATTGTGTAACATATTTATCGTACATATTCGTCCTACATAAGTCCTAATCAGTTACCTGTGCCAGCCTTGCACCAACCAGCTCTGCCAGCACCTTCGGATCAACCTGCATTTGCAGACCGATTTTCCCAGCGCTTACTATCATATATTCTAGCTCACTACACGACTCATCAAATACTGTTTTGTATGCCTTTTTCATTCCTACAGGAGAGCAGCCTCCGCGCACATACCCGGTGATCTTATTTATTTCATCCACTCGAATCATTTCGATAGATTTCTCACCAACTGCTTTAGCTGCAGCCTTCAAGTTGAGCTCACTCTCAACAGGTACAACAAATACATAGAACTCTTTGCTGGCGCCACGCGTTACCAAGGTTTTATATACATACTTTGTTTGCATTCCTATCTGATTTGCAACCGTAACACCGTCCACCGGTCCATTTTTACATTCGTATGTATAGGTTTTATAAATAATTCCCGCACTATCCAATATTCTTAATGCATTAGTCTTTGTTACAGCCATGGTATTCATCCTCTTTTAAAAATACTATTAAGATGTGCTTTTTAAGGAGCAAATATATTATTTTAATAATTATATTATATCCTTACTAAGAAGCACATCTTAACACTAATCATCTGTATAATACAGTTTCTTAAATCAATTGCTCTTCTTGTATATTATTTTACCCGCGAACAGAATAAGTATTACACCCACTGCCACATTCAACACCTCTATAACTATAGGTGAAATCATGGCTTTGACAAGCCCAAATATAATAGACACTACTGATAAGAAAAATAATGTTGTGGTGACTGCGCCTGCTCCGAATAATTTCATGTCCCTCATAGTGTAATTTTCGTCTGCTAGCTTTGCAGCAAATACTCCAGACCAAAATACTATTGAAAGCGGACTTGATATTGTCAAGACAGCACTTGTCAAAAATGCGTTCTTTGAACTAATGCTGTCGGTACTGACTCCTAATCCAGGAATAATACTTATTCCGAAGCTTCCCAATATTATGCCTGCGCCGAAATAAATCAATACAATTGCACCAAACCATTTGAGCAATACCTTTATCTTTGGATCGGCAAGCAGTTTCCCCACGCCAAATATCGCAAGTGAAACAAATAGTATATCTACAACCGTTGCACCAAGTGAAGCGTACAGTGCAGGCAATATGCCTCCCTTTATTGCCGTATTAATCACATAAATACATACTGGTCCAACAGCAAATTGTAAAAGGAAACCAAACTTAAACCCTTTTATGTACATCTCATTACTCCCATCCCTTACATACATCCACCCATTTTGTAACATTTGCATACTTAATAATCTCATCACACGTAAGCTCAATTGCGCTGTTACTGCTTCCACATGCAGGAAATAAGGTATCAAATCTCTTCATGGATACATCTGCGTAAACCTTGATATCGCCATTAGCTAGTCCAAACGGACAAACGCCTCCTACTGCGTGCCCAGTGAATTCAAGCACCTCTTCAGCGGTCATCATTTTGGCCTTTTGTGAAAATTCAGCCTTGTATTTCTGATTGTCAACCTTTACATCGCCTGCAGCTACTATTAATATACATTCATCATTAAGCTTAAAGCTAAGCGTTTTTGCTATTCTTGCTGGAATCACCCCAAGTGCCTGCGCCGCTAATTCAACTGTTGCAGAGGATGTCGTAAACTCCATTATTTTTTTATCCAAATCCCATTGCTTTAAATATGCTCTAACTGCTTCTATAGACATTAAAAATCAACCCTTTCATGTAAATGATATAAATTTTATTCATATAAATTATTCGCAAAAATGATCGTTGCCTTTTATCCCGGCAACAACCATTTATTTTTATTCTATCATTTAAAACGATACGTGTATCACTCTAAACTATAAAATTATCTTCTAAAGTATATAAGTATCCTTCTAATATATAAATATCCCTCTAAATCTATACAAGGTCCTTCTATAAATCTATACAGGTTCTTCTATAAATCTATACAGGTTCTTCTCTAAATCTATACAAGGTCCTACTATAAATCTATACAGGTTCTTCTCTAAAACTATACAGTTCTTCTCTGAAACTATACTTGCTTTAAACTATACAAATCCTCTTCTATACAGGTTTTAGCTCTTTCGGCAGTCCTTTTGTCCGCTTCAAGTGCTTCCTTCAAGAAGCTTGGGTTACTCAAAAGAAACTCCCTCATTGTATCATGTGGGTTATCTAAATACTTCATAAGCATATCATGTTGTAATGACGTTATGTGCTTATTCTCAAGTGCCAAATCAAACATTGTTTTATCCACATTAACTAAAGCATGGGATTCTACATTTGCAGCAGCAAGCTTTTCGCCGCCCCCTTGTAATCTGTCGACCACAACTAGGCTATACTTAAGCTGCCCACCTATTGCTTCTATGGCAGGAATCCATGCCCTTACATAGCTTGATGCCTCAGTTATTATATCGGCTACATGTAGTACCTTTGCTCCCTCAATGTTATTCAAACTTTCAGATACCCCATCCTTGTAAAGCATTACACTAAGATCCTTAAATACCGTTATATGAGGCTTGTCCAAAAGCTTTGCAATCATAAATGAGAAAAACCAATCTCTTCTTTCCCCGCCAGAAATATAATCTATATTAGCAAGTCCGATTTTGTCCTTTATATAATCACACATTGTATCAATAAGTCCCTTAAATATGGCATCCTTATGATAATTGACTGATACCAGCTCCATTATTACCTCAGAACAGTTTACCTTGTCTTCCTTGCAGACATCAATCACCTTCAAAAGCTCATTTGCCTTTGCCTCACTACCATATAGAAAATGCGTGTTGATATAATATGGTCCAATTTTACAGGAAGTATACCAGAAAGGTTTATTCTCCGGGCACACCCTTACTGCATTTGTTTCAAACAACCAATTGATTAGCTTATTGCTCCCCATTACATTCAAGTCCTCTCTCTTAAGTTTCTATCTAGTTATCTAACTAAATATCATCTAGATATCTAACTAAATATCCTCTAAATATCAATCTAAATATCAATCTAAATATCAATCTAAATATCATCTAAATATCAATCTAAATATCTATCTTGTTCTTAAGCTTTTTCTCTTCCATTTCCTGTAGCCACCAAGCCTGATTCTTTACAGTGCTCATTTCAAATCCCAAGTGTTCGGCGTCACCTTCCATCAATACTTCAAATTCATCCTTTTCATCGTCAAAATCAACTATTGTAATGGAAGTATTGTCATGCCAGTAAATATTTTTCATGTGCTCAAGGCATTCATTATAAAACCTGCAAAGCATTGCTCTTATTGCAGTTCCATGAGTTACTATGCAAATATTCCTGCCCCTGTTTTGCTTGATGATGTACATTACCTCTGACATTAATCTATTGTAGAACTCTTCCATGCTTTCACCATTTGGCATCTGATGAATATGGGGCTCATTTTCCCATGTGAAATTTTCTTGTGGATATAGCTGGGGCAGGTCATCCCACGCCCTGTTTTCCCAATCACCACCATTAATCTCTTTGAGCTTATCAGTCTTTATAATACTAAGCTTCTTTATATCAGCAATATATTGAGCTGTCTCAAGTGTCCTAGTAAGGCTGCTGGAATAAAGCACATCTATAGGTACGTTTTCTAGTCTCTGTGCTGCCATTTTCGCCTGCTTGTGCCCCTTTTCAGTTATATGACTATCGTACCAACCATGAAATATCCTGCCAATATTTCCTTCTGCTTCTGCATGACGTACAAAAATCAGTCGCGTTTTCATGTGATAACCTCCCTTATAAAAAATAGTACGAATATAGAGCTAATTCATTTCAAGTTTCCCAATCACACTATATATATTATTATAATTATTTTGTTTCAGATACTCTACAATTCCGTTAATTATTTTTTCTGGGACTAATGGATCAACAAAATTTGCAGTTCCAACCATTATTGCGGACGCTCCTGCAAGCAGAAATTCTATTGCATCCTCAGCAGTAGCAATTCCACCCATCCCAATTACGGGAATATTTACAGTGTTTGCTACCTCATATACCATTCTCACTGCTACGGGCTTCACTGCCGGTCCTGACAACCCTCCAAAGTTATTCGCGAGAACTGGTTTCTTCCTATGAATATCTATAGCCATTCCTAACAGGGTATTTATAAGTGAAACTGCATCCGCACCTTCATCCTCCGCAGCCTTTGCAATGGACTTGATATCAGCTACATTCGGAGTAAGCTTCACAATAAGTGGCTGCTTACAATATTTCTTCACTGACCTAGTTATTTCTGCAATACCTTGAGGTGTAGTGCCAAATGCAAGGCAGCCTGCCTTGACGTTGGGGCAGGAAACATTCAGCTCTATAGCATCAACACCGCTATCACCCAGTATTTCTGCCATTTCACAGTAATCCTCTATCGTGTTTCCTGCAATATTAGCAATAATCCTGGTATCATATCCTTTCAAAAAAGGCATGTACTGTTGCTTAAACACCTGTACTCCTGGATTCTGAAGCCCAACGCTGTTCAGAATTCCAGATGGTGTTTCTGCTATTCTAGGAGGTGGATTACCCTTCCTCTCAAGAAGAGTAAGTCCCTTTACAGATATTCCTCCAAGCTTGTTCAGGTCAATATATTCGCCATATTCCTTACCGAAACCATAAGTACCTGAAGCCATTATAACGGGATTATTGAATTTAACTCCAGCTATATTTACACTCAAATCTATCATGTTTAATTCCTCTCAAGCCCCTCAAGTAAATTTTATCTTAGCGGTGCAAAAAATTAATGCACCCATATCAATCTAAACGCCCTTACCCGTTGCACCCAATCGGTTATTCAGCGCCCAACCAGTTTTCTGCGCTAGCAGTATCACCTCACCAGTTTTCTACACCGCACTTAGTCAGTATCTCCCAAATCCATCAATGCGCCCTTACCCGTTGCACTCAGCCAGTTATTCGGCACCAACCAGTTATCTACACTAGCAGTCTCACCGCACCTGTTTTCAGCACTCAATCAATTTCTTGCACATTTTATCCGCACTTACTCCCAGCACACATCTGTGCTCCAGAATACCGGTCCGTCCTTGCAGACATGGCTGTACTCAAAGTCGTCGCCCTTCTTAGTCTTGCAAGCGCAAACCAGGCATGCTCCTATTCCGCAGCCCATTCTTTGCTCCATAGACACCTGACAAGGTATGCCATTTGCTTCGGCTATTTTTGCTACCTTTTGCATCATAATACTCGGTCCGCAGGTATATATTATGTCAGGCCTGTCTTCTGAAATCGCCTTTTCTAGCAGTTCAGTAACAAATGCCTTTGTTCCGTTGGAACCGTCATCTGTTGCAATTCTCAGCACATCTGTTGCTGCTGAAAATTCCTCCTCAAGTACAACAGCAGCCTTGGTTCTGAAGCCCAAAAGTGCTGTGCACTTTGAGTCTGGCATGCTTTTTAGCAGATACAGCAGTGGAAAGGTTCCTATTCCACCTCCTACTACGCACACCTTCTTATAGTTACTATCTATATGAAATGGCTTTCCAAGCGGTGCAAGGATATCAACCTTTTCACAAGCACCATGACAAAGTAATTCTGTTCCCTTTCCTTTAACCTGTATGACCAATGTAAAGGTGCCTTGTTCTTTGTCCACATCACAAATACTGATTGGTCGTCTTAAAAATGCATCCATTCCACCGCATTTTATATTTACGAATTGTCCCGGTCTGGCAGTTGAAGCAATTTCATCTGACTTAATTATCATTTTGAATACTCCGCTGCATAGTTCTTCAGTTTTTAAAACCCATTCACTAAAAACCTTAGACATAATTCCTCCTACTCCTCAAATATGCTCAAGTTGAGCACTCCCAGCTGTCCCTCGGTCTTGCCAAGCTTCAAGCACTTCAGTACTGCTTCGGCAGTATCTAGGGAGGTCAGGCATGGTATAGACATTTCAACAGCCTTTCTTCTTATCTTGAAGCCATCTCTTTCGGGCTTTCTTCCCTTTGTAGCTGTATTGATAATCATACCTATTTTGCCTGATTGTATCAAATCAAGAATGTTTGGTGAGCCATCATCAATCTTCTTTACTGCATTTGTAGCTATTCCAAAGCTATTCAGCATGTGCGCAGTTTTTCCCGTACCGTACAGTGTAAAGCCCAGCTTTTCAAATTCTTCTGCAAGATGTATCAACTCAGGCTTATCGGTATCTCTGACAGTCATTAGTATGCCCTCTTCCACCTTTGGCAGCTTGAAGTTTGAAGCAACTATTGCCTTATATAATGCCTCTGGGAAGTTATCCGCTATACCCAGCACCTCTCCTGTTGACTTCATTTCAGGGCCGAGACTTGTATCAACATCGTGTAATTTTTCAAACGAGAACACAGGAGCTTTTACCGATACATACTTTGGCTCTTTATAAAGGCCTGTTCCAAATTTGAAGTCTGTTAATTTCTTTCCAAACATAACCTTTGTTGCGAGGTTTACCATTGGTATGCCTGTAACCTTACTGATATAAGGTACTGTACGGCTTGACCTAGGATTAACTTCTATTACATAGACATTATTGTTATATAAAACATACTGAATGTTTACCAAACCCACTACATTGAGTGCTTTTGCCAATCTCTTTGTATAGTCCACTATCACTTCTTTTACCTTGTCGCTGATGGTCTGAGTTGGATATACTGAAATGCTGTCACCGGAGTGTACTCCCGCTCTTTCTAAGTGTTCCATAATTCCAGGTATCAGTATATTTTCACCGTCACATATTGCATCAACCTCAATTTCCTTACCCATCATGTACTTATCAACCAGTATTGGATGCTCCTGCACTGTTCTATTGATAATCTCCATGAATTCCTCTATATCTCTATCGTTATATGCTATTTCCATACCCTGCCCACCAAGTACATATGATGGTCTCACAAGTACAGGATAGCCTAATTTGTTGGCAGCCTCTAATGCTTCCTCCAGTGTATATATTGTCTTTCCTGCAGGTCTTGGGATATTACATTCTTCTAGTATCTGGTCAAACTTCTCTCTATCCTCAGCTGCGTCAATATCCTTTGGCTCTGTACCAAATATCTTTACGCCCATATCGTGCAGTGACTTAGTGAGCTTAATTGCTGTCTGACCACCAAACTGTACAATTGCTCCCACTGGCTTTTCAGTCTCAACGAGGTTTGCAACATCCTCAGGAGTCAATGGTTCAAAGTAAAGTCTGTCAGCAGTATCGAAATCAGTACTTACAGTTTCAGGATTATTATTTGCTATAATTGTCTCAAAGCCTAGCTCTTTTAATGCCCACACCGAATGAACCGAGCAGTAGTCAAACTCTATACCCTGACCTATTCTGATAGGGCCCGAACCAAGTACCAGCACTTTATCCTTATCCGATTCCTTTACCTCAGAAAACTTGTCGTAGGTTGAATAGTAGTATGGAGTTGCAGCTTCAAACTCTGCTGCACAGGTATCAACCATTTTATATGCTGCCACCAGTCCCATGTTCTTTCTCTTTTGTGTAACAGCCTTTGCGTCGCAGCCTGAAAGCTTTGCTATCACTGCATCAGTGAAGCCCATCTTTTTGGCCTTTGTGAGCAACTCGCTATTGAGCTCATCAATACCATTAACTGTCTTTAGCTTTTCTTCCATCAATACCAGCTCTTTTATTTTGCATAGGAAGAAGTAATCTATCTTTGTTATTTCATGTATTTCTTCAAGTGTTATTGAACGTCTGATTGCCTCTGCAATCACGAATATTCTTTCATCATTAATATCATGCAGCTTCTTGACCAGTACATTCCCGTCCAGCTTTGCATAGATATCCTGACCCAAGGTGAAGATTCCTAGTTCAAGTGAGCGTATTGCCTTCATCAATGCCGCTTCAAATGAGCTGCTTATGGACATCACCTCACCAGTAGCCTTCATCTGTGTTCCTAGTGTTCTCTTCGCCTTAACAAATTTGTCAAATGGCCACTTTGGAATTTTTACAACCACATAGTCTAGTGTCGGCTCAAAGCATGCATAAGTCTTTCCGGTAACGGCATTTTGTATTTCGTCCAAGCCATAGCCTATTGCTATCTTTGTAGCCACCTTTGCTATTGGATACCCGGTAGCCTTCGAAGCAAGGGCCGATGAACGGCTTACTCTCGGGTTAACCTCTATTACGGCATATTCGAAGCTGGTTGGGTGTAGTGCATACTGAACGTTACAGCCTCCTTGAATTCCCAGTGCAGATATTATCTTTAGAGCAGAAGTTCTGAGCATCTGATATTCCTTATCAGCAAGAGTCTGAGAGGGTGCTACAACTATACTGTCTCCTGTATGAACCCCAACAGGGTCAATGTTTTCCATGTTACATACCGTGATAACATTTCCCTTACTGTCGCGCATTACCTCATACTCAATTTCCTTCCAGCCTGAGATACATTTTTCTATAAGTACCTGGTGAACACGGCTGAGTCTCAAGCCATGGCCTCCTGTTTCCTTTAATTCTTCAACATTGTTTACAATGCCGCCACCAGTACCACCTAGAGTGTATGCAGGTCTTACAATTACGGGATAACCTATTTCTTCTGCAAATTCCAGTGCATCCTCAATTGTATTTACAACCTTACTAGCGATACAAGGCTCTCCTATCCTTTCCATTGTATCCTTAAAATCCTGTCTGTCCTCTGCCATCTTGATAGCTTCGGTTGCAGTACCAAGCAGCTTTACACCCTGCTCTTCAAGGAATCCGTCCTCTGCAAGCTCCATTGCAAGGTTAAGACCTGTCTGACCTCCCAAGGTTGGGAGTATGCTATCAGGCTTTTCTTTTCTAATAATATTCTTTACAACCTCTGCCTTCAAAGGTTCAATATAAACCTTGTCGGCGATGTTTGTATCTGTCATTATTGTTGCAGGATTGCTGTTTACCAGTACAACCTCTATTCCTTCTTCTCTCAACGCACGGCACGCCTGAGTTCCCGCATAATCGAACTCTGCAGCCTGACCTATTATAATTGGACCCGAACCGATAACCAGTACCTTGTGTATATCATTACGTCTTGGCATACTATTTTTCATCCTTTCATCAATGTGGCCACTGCACTTTTGCAGGGCATGCATAAGTAACCCTGCTTTGAAGCCTTCTACCGCTTCCAAGCATTATCATCTTTTAAGAATCACTGCTTTGAAGCTGCGATCATCTGAATGAATTCATCAAACAGATATGCAGTATCGCCAGGCCCTGGTGAAGCCTCAGGGTGGAACTGTACTGTAAACAGCGGTGCGTTCTTGTATCGAATTCCCTCTATTGTACCGTCATTCATATTTCTGTGGCTCACTACCATGGTTTCTCTGTCCAATGTTTCATCAATTATTGTGTATCCATGATTTTGTGAAGTAATATATGTTTTGTCCTTTTCAATGTCCTTTACTGGGTGGTTACTTCCTCTGTGCCCATATTTAAGCTTCTCTGTATCAGCATTATGAGCCAGTGCTGTAAGCTGATGACCAAGGCAAATCCCGAACATTGGCTTCTTTCCTACCAACTTCCTTATAGTATCAATCTGATGCTGACAGTCTTTAGGATCACCCGGTCCATTAGATAGCATTATACCATCCGGATTAATGGAAAGAATCTCTTGTGCTGTAGCAGTTGCAGGGTATATAAGCACCTCGCAGCCACGCTTTGTAAGAGAACGAACAATATTCTGCTTTAATCCATAGTCAAGTAATGCAATTTTATATCCATTTCCCTTAAAGTGCTTGATTTCTTTAGTTGTTACCTGAAGTACAGGATTCTTAATTACGTAGTCTGACAGCTTTGCTCGCTGAGCTTCAACATCTCCCAATTCACCAGTAATAATAGTGCCTCTCATTGTACCATTATCTCTTAATATTCTTGTGAGCGCCCTTGTATCAATACCCTCTAGACCAATGATGTTATTTCTCTTAAGGTAGTCAGTCAAATCTTCAATGGATCTCCAATTGCTCGGGGTCTTGCATACCTCTCTTACAATAAATCCCTTTACCTGAGGTTTTGATGATTCTATATCATCAATATTTACGCCATAATTCCCTATCAGCGGATAGGTCATGCATACAATCTGTCCGCAATAGGACGGGTCTGTTAATACTTCCTGATACCCTGTCATACCGGTATTGAAAACAACCTCTCCAATAACCTTGCCTTCCATCCCGAAGCCGTTTCCCTCAAAAACCGTGCCATCTTCAAGTAACAAAAATGCCTTCATTCTTTCACCTCTTATTTTCTGTCCCTTTACTTTAGACCTACTTGATGTGATGTAACTTCTAATACTCACTTACTACTGCTCATATTACTTAGCATTTATCTCTTTATTCAGATCATCTCTCATTCTAATAACCTCAGCTCTTGCAGCCTCTGCAAACTGTTTCTCACTGAAATCCTTTTTCCATCTGTCCGACTTATATGCGCACATTACACTCCTTGAAGCGTTCACTATTGCGCCTAGTCCGTCCTCGTTGAAGGAGTTTGCACAATCCGTAGCAGTTCCGCCCTGGGCGCCGTATCCTGGTACCAGAATATATGCTCTCTTCATTATTTGGCGTAGCTTCTTGGCTTGCTCCGGATAGGTAGCACCAACTACTGCACCAACACTGCTGTAGCCGTATTCTCCTACTACTTCACTGCCCCATTCATCAACATAGGAGGCCATTATTTCATATATTGTTCTTCCGTCCTGAGTGACCAAGTCCTGCAATTGTCCAGAGGACTTGTTTGAGGTCTTTACAAGTACAAATATACCTTTGTTGAACTGCTTACAATCATCAACAAACGGCTTTACACCGTCTACTCCAAGGTATGGAC
>JAEZFR010000249.1 GCA_023417285.1 Bacillota bacterium | reverse complement strand
ATGTGTCACAGTGAATAATCTTTATCTCATCGTCCCTATCTGTTTGCTCAATATAGTTAATATATGCTTCCTCAATTCTTGCAGCTGTAGCGCCAATTAGAATGAGCAATTTAACCTTTTCAGCAATGGCAGGGCCTATTGAGTCATATGGTATTCCCTTATCTTTCCCCCCCGCTATTAGGATTACCTTTTCCTTGAAGGTACCTAGAGCGGCTATAGTTCTAGAAGGACTGCTATCAATAGAACTATTGTAATATTTTACTCCACGCAGCTCCCTTATAAGTTCAATCCTATGCTCTACCCCATTGAATGTAGTAGCTACTTTTCTAATAGTCTGAGGCTTAACATAATCAATTGTTGCAGCAGTTGCAGCCATATAATTCTCAATATTATGATTTCCAGGTATCTTGATACTTTCAGTTTCAACAACCTTTATTTCTTCATTATTTCTCTTTACTACTATAAACCCGTCCTTAACCATTATACCCGATGCAATATTGCTGATGCGTGCGAACATTGTGCATTTACCTATAGCCTCACTTTGAAAGCTTCTAGTTATATCATTATCATAGTTTAGTATTAGCTTATCTGTAGGCTTTTGGAAGAGGAAAATATTCTTTTTTGCAGTTACGTACTCTTCCATTGACTTATGAACATCTAAATGATTTGGCGAAACATTTGTTATGATAGCCACCTGTGGGCTTGTTTTAATTGTCATAAGCTGAAAGCTGCTTAATTCCAATACAACCTTATCCTCAGGCTTTACCTCGTCAATTCTGCTAAGCAGTGGTGTTCCGATATTTCCCCCCAACCAACAATTATAACCTTCTTCAGTAAGGATTTTATATATAAGTGTAGTAGTTGTAGTTTTCCCATCACTTCCGGTTACAGCAAACACCGTTGCAGGACATAGCTTCATGAATTCTTCCATTTCAGAAGTAAGCTCAGCTCCCCGCTTTACCTCCTCTACAAGTTCCGGAAGGTCAGGTCTCATTCCAGGAGTTCTGAATATAACATCAAAGCATTTCAAATTTGATAAATAATTATCACCTAAGCTATACTTAACAGAGTATCCTTTTAATTGTTCAAATGCCTCTTGCAGTTTGTCTTGGGAGCTTTTATCAAAAGCTGTTACATCAACACCTAAATTGCAGAGATACTTTATCAAAGGAATATTGCTAATACCTATTCCAAGAACAGCTACCTTCTTGTTTTTTATATTCTCTTTAAATTGTTGAAGCTTTTCATTCATAATTGAAACCATCCTTTACATGACCTATAATTAGTAATCAAACAACAATTATTTATATATAAATCTAGCCATTTCCTAGATTTTGAATGCCTATTATACTATTATATTTAAAAAAATTTCTTCTGTACATATTTAAAAAATTTTCTTCTGTACATATTTAAAAATTTTCTATGGACGTATTGAAATAAGTAATAATATATAGTAAAATAATATAGCGCTCTAAAAGAGCCAGTCATGCGGGAATGGCGGAATTGGCAGACGCGCTAGTTTCAGGTACTAGTGAATGAAAGTTCGTGCAGGTTCAAGTCCTGTTTTCCGCACCAAACGGCGCAAATTTGAACTTCAAACAACGGCTTCGATTTTTCAAGAAGGTCGTTGCGGTAGTAATCAAAATAGCGCAATAACGAGAAAAAGACCCGAAGGTTTTAAGCCTTCGGGTCTTTTTTGTTATCAGTTTTTTGCTACATATCGCTTTTTTGAATTTTATAAACCTTTCCAAAACCCTACACTCTCACCGAAGTAGTTGCTCGTATTGAGTCAACACCTATTCCAGCACAAAAAGTTTTGCACTACCTCATGCTTGAGATGCTATACCGTGAAAAACGCACCTTCAATCGGCGCTATTGGTAATAACGCCGAAGTAGAAGCTCTCGAGAAAGCCGGCCTTGTATTCTGGGTTGATGAACCGAAAATTGTTCTCCGTGCTATTCATGCCGTAAATCACAAGTTCATATATGAACGCCTTATCGAAGCAGGTTATACCGACCGAAAAAAAGCTGGGATCATATTGCTTTTTGCCATTTTTCTGCCGTTTACTTCCGCAGATGTGATTATCTGCCCGTAATGTTTAATTCGGTTTTAAGTGCTGCTTGCAGGACGGCGGAAAAATTCACGCCCGCCCGCTCCGCTTCAAAGTTAAGCCACGAAGGGATCGTGCAATTCTTCTTCACGGCGCGCATATCGTTTTTTCTGCGATACTCTGCGAAATCAACGTCAACAAGCGAAACAAGCCCCCCGGACGGCGCTTCAGCTTGAACGTCTGCAAGGTTTGACGCATTCGGCAATGTTTCGCCGTCGTCCTGCATATCAATTCCCATAAGCCCGATTGCGTCGCGTGCCATCTTGATCGCGTCCGGAATGTCTTTACCCTGCGTATTGATATTGAAATCAGGGACGAATACAACAACAAATTCTTTTCCCTGTGTCATAACAACGGGATATGCGTTTTTCATCTTTAATACCTCCTTGAAATCTGCTTGCTATATATCATAATACGCCTTTAATACGCATTTACCAATAGTCTTCAGAAAAATAATGCGTATTTTGTGCGTCTAATAATTTCAACACAAGCCGTTGAAACTAATAGGACTCCAAACGAGGAGTCCTTTACTTTGTCTAATAAGAAGGCTGTTCATCATATCTAATCGATAAATTGGAATTTATTACTCTTTCTTTTCTTTGACAAAGAAGCCCCAAATAGAAAGGACAAAACCAACAATAGGAAAAGTAACCCCAAACAATTCAAGTAACCAATTGTTAAATGTTGGTGTACCTTGTAAACCCGATAATAGAATAGCACAAATTCCACATAAAATGACTGCTATACCTAATAACATCTTTTTCATATCCATTCACCCCTCCAAGTTTTAAATTAAACATCTCCACAAAATCTCATTTATCGCTCACAATTTAAACTAAAGAAACCTAATATTATTATGCAATACTTTCGTATTAATGTAAGTATTATACAAATGCTGGTTCTCTGTAAGAAAAATATTTTATCTTTGTATCAGTATGAACAGTGTAAGATTGTACTATGAGATGCTTAATCCTTGCCATATCTTTTTCAGCACTAAATACCTGTAACCATTTGAACCAGTACATAAAATTAGCCAAATATTTTGTCGCAACACCATTAAACCTACCAAGCCACTTTTTAAGTTTGCTGTGATAGGCATTTATATGTTGTATATGATATATTCCTTCTTTGTGTCTGCCTCTCCTTATTTGTTGCAGTTCGAGATTAAAATTACGAGCAAACCTTATATAACTTTTATGAGAATCTGTATACGAATATCATACCCCTTCCTCCGTTTCATGATTATACCAAGTGGACTGATACCCAATTCAGCACAACACTCGTTTACCCTCGCTATATATTATCAATCATCTAAATGGTCGATAGCATACTGAGCTTCCTCAGCGGTGAACTTCTCGCCATGTTCGGAAACAAGTTGATCATAAATTGCACTCTTAGACATACTCATAGTTTGCTGGTATGTTTTTGCCTTTGCCAATGCATTTGCTTTATAGTCGGCATCTAAATGGTCGATAGCATACTGAGCTTCCTCAGCAGTGAACTTCTCGCCATATTCAGATGTCAACTGATCATATATTGACTTCTTGGACATATTCATAGTTTGATGGTATGTTTTTGCCTTTGCCAATGCATTTGCCTTATAGTCGGCATCTAAATTATCAATAGCGTATTGTGCAGCATCTGCAGGGAACTTTTCGCCATATTCAGATGTCAACTGATTATATATTGCCTTCTTGGACATATGCATAATTTTCGAATAAGTTTCTGCTTTTTTAAGTGCATTTTGATATTCGATTGAGGGCTTCTTACCTTTCGAAAGTACAACCTTAATTGTCGCACCCTCTTTTACAGATTCATTTGCCTTTTTATTTTGGCTAATCACAAAACCGGAAGCAACAGAATCAGAGTAATCTTCACTAAAATTAACGGTCACGTTGTTTGTTGTTGCCCAACTTTCAATATCAGCCTTGCTCATTGTGCTGAAATCAACAACAGTGATTTTATTGCTATTGTTAGTTGTATCATTTTTAGTTTCATCGCCGCTTTGAGTGATAGAATTGTCGTTATCAGTATTAGTAGATTTTTTATTGCCACTTTGAGAGACAGAACTGCCGTTATCAGAATTAGTAGATGTTTCATCACCACCTGAACCACCAATAACGCCAATAGCTACAACTACGATGATTACCCAGAACCACCATTTTTTATGAATCGTTTTCTTTTTCTTGGGTTCTACGGCAGGAGCCACCGGTGCGTTATTTACAACAGGTATTTCTGCGGCTGCCGGAGCTCCACAGTTGGGGCAAAATTTTCCTTCAAACTGAGTCCCACATTGATTACAATTCATTATAATCTCTCCTCTTTAAATATTTATTAACCCATCAAGAGCCTTCTATGTGAATGGTTTCCTGCTGTGTGAAAATTGTGGCAGTGTCGCTAAGTATGTTCTTTGTCTCACAATATTCGCAAATCGACATTAAAACACCGTTTTTTGTAGCAAGTGGGGCACCACATGCTTCACATTTCAATACAGCCATATTTTAATCTCCAAAATCAAAATTCTCAAACAAACAGATGCTAATCCCCTCTGTCATTATTTCCTTATTGAATTTATAGCGGTGAACCGCAATATTCACATTCGTTTATAACACCAAGAACAACGGTATTTGTTGCACCACAGTTTTTGCATTTTTCACTCGTATGTTGTCTACCTGAGGGTGAAGGATTTTGATTTGCAGTAACTTTAACGGAGGCTGCTTTTTGTGGCATTATCAACTCTCTGCGATTCAAGTCCACATAAGCATTGATGAAATACCCGTAATCTATCATAGATTGAATATCTTCGGCTGCTTTTTCATAACTTGTCGGATATGCCGCTGCAATATTATCTATTAAAGTGTCATTGCTTGAATTAATGATAGAGACATATCTTTTATATTTTTTGCCTTTTTTTATGTACGAAAATGCTTTATACAATGAAAAAGCACCCCCGCCACCAAAAATAATAAGCATCATTATAATTTGTCCTACAATACTGGAACCATCTTCAGATTGGAGATCGCCGGTAAGGCCTGATATTAAATATATTGCGGCAAAACCAATTAAAATCCATCCTAAAACTTTTAAGGAATTACCGTTCTTTATGTAGTTGAATTTTTCATCAGTCATTTTCTTTACAAGCATATAGATTCCAACAGGAAAGAATAAAAAGAACATTAATATGATAATTGCCCATGAAAAGGATTTCTTTTGCATATTCATACCCCTATTCTGATAATTGTGAACCACAAAACTCACATTCTCCTACAGTGCCAACGACAATCTTATTTGTCGCACCGCAACCTTTACACTGTACAGTAGTGTATTTTACAGTTTGAGTTTGTCCGTGAGATATGGATGTGGTCGCCGTTGATGATTGTGACCGCTGTGTGGTGGGAACAACCATTTTATTGTGCTGTCCATCAAGATAACAATTAGGGAAAAACCCATATGCGAGCATATCAGTTATATTCTTGGTTGCCAAGGCAACAGTAACGCCTGTTGAGGCTGCCAATAAATCAATTGATTTTTCCGGATCCGCCGCAAGCCTGGCTGAATAATCATAGAAAGTTTTTATTAATTTCGTTTTTCTAGTTCCTTTTTTGATCAACAAAATTCCGAGGGCAGTTATACCTGAGAAAAAAGTTACCATAACTACATCAAACACTTCACCAATTTGTATCAAGCCAACAAATGCTATTAGCCCATTAAAAATAGTAATAATCCAACCAAAAACCTTTTGAACGCTAGCTTTCACTTTTACTTTTTTTATTGCTGTTGTAACTGTATCTACCGCCATTTTTTTAGATGCCTCCCATTTTCAATTGACTAACTTCTGTACTCCGTTGTTTTACTAACCCCATAATTTCCTCACTTGTTTCTAATATTTCCCTTACATCGAGGTCAGAAGCACATATCAAAACCACCCACCACAACGATTGTCAATGCTAAAATTGTCACAGCTACAAAAGATGTAAGTAAGTTCTTTTTTATTTGATCATAATACCACCTTAATTTAACTTATTGCCACACTCTGGACAGAATTTTGGAGTCCCAGTAATGGGCGAATTACAGGAGTGGCAGGTTTTTATTAAGGACTTGCCGCATTCGGGACAGAAACGTGTGTTTTTCCCTGGAAGAGCGGCCCCACAATGTGGACATGGCTGGGGAGGTTCGTATCCACAAGCAGCGCAAGTAACTGCTTCAGCTGGAAGATCCGAACCACACTTAGGGCAAGGATTGTATTTGTCACCACACTCAGAGCAGAATTTCATTGTGTTTTTATACTCAAAACCGCAATTGCTACACTTAACTGTGTCCTTACTATTTTTTGCTTCTTTATTGTTAGTGTCACATCCGCAATCAGAGCAGAAGCGCTTACTTTTAGGCATTAT
>JAEZFR010000234.1 GCA_023417285.1 Bacillota bacterium | reverse complement strand
GCTGTATAGTGGTTCCATTAATATGATGCTAACTACCTTTATAAAAGAAAATAGGCTATCAAAACAGGACATTAGTGAACTCAGAAAACTTCTTGATGAGGATAAGGAGGTCTAGCATGGATACAATTTTCAATCTTGTTTTTTGGACCTCTGTGTATGCCAGTCTGGTGGCAATTATAATTATTATTTCAAAAAAACTATTAAAGAATATCATAAGTCCTAGGTGGCATTATATTCTTTGGGTAATCCTTATTCTTAAGCTCATAATTCCTTTTGGTCCTGAGAGTAATATTAGTATTTTTAATGCTGTACCTCAGATGCAAAGCACTAGCATGAGTAATGTGACTGATGCGGTTACACCTCTTGTCAGTATCCAAGACAAAATAACCAATGAGTATACATTACCAGAAGCTTCTTTTTCAGCACTTGAGGTTATTCAAAAAGCCGTTCCATACATTTGGCTTGCAGGATTAATGATAATGATATGTTGGCTACTGATTGCAAATATACATCTGCGGTATAAAATAAGAAAAACTTCTGTTGAAGTACCGGACAATATTAACCAGATTTTCAATGAATGTAAGGCTACAATGGGAGTAAAAAGGAGTATTTCGCTAATTGTTCAAGATGCAATATCCTCTCCTGCCATTATAAACGTTTTTAAGCCCAAGGTACTGGTTACTTCAAAAATTGCAGAGCTAGATTATAAGGATATTTCATACATATTGTTGCATGAGTTAGCTCATTGTAAAAGAAATGATACTTTTGTAAATCAGGTTTTGGCTGTATTGCAGTGTATTCATTGGTTTAACCCGCTCATATGGTACTGCTTTAAACTGGTGAGACAAGATATGGAGCTTGCAACAGATGAGAAGGTCTTAGAATCATTTGGGGATAGCTGCCAAAAGGAATATGGAAACGCTTTATTAAATGTTGTTGAAACATATAAAGGAAATAAGCTGGCACCTAAGTTGATTGGAATGGTAGATGACAGAAAAAACCTTGAGAAGCGTATCAAAATGATAAAGCTAAATATGCTGTTTAAAAGCAGAAAAAAGATAATAGTGGCAATAGGAATAGCATGTGTCGTAATATTAAGTGGTTTGCTACTGACAAATGCCGTAGTTGATAAATCTGCTGATGAAGCTGACGTAGCTGGTAACTCTGGTGTAACTGATAGTACTAAGGGAGCTGGTGGAGTCGAAGTATCAGGCAACTCTGGAGTAACTGGTACCTCTAAACGATTTAACAATGCTGAAGTGGCAACCCTTGTAAATTCGGATAATAAAGATTTTCAGCTGACTATAAGCCCTGACAAGTATTCACCTGCCATGTCTAGCACACCAGGGATTAAATTTACACCAATAAACTCCGATAATACTGTCAAATATGAGTGTTCTGCTAGCGAGGGGCAATTTCTTACATGGGATAATTCAATAATTACTCAGTTAGGTCAACAATGTGAGATTAGATCAGGAAAATCAATATACTGGTCACCCTTATCATCTGGGGATAAAGCTGAGATTGTAGTTACCATTAAAATGATTAAAGACGGCAAGATGATATCACAAAAGCGGGCAATTATAGGGAAAGATGATGATATTTTATATTCTGTTAAAGAAATAGAGAGTAGTGCTCTACACACCGAGCCTAGAACAATAGATGAGGCAGTATCTCAGGCAGTAAAAGCTCAAAGCAAAGCGTATGCCAAAGGTGAGATTGCGACAGAGGGGCATGTGATACTAAAAGTAGTAGAAAGCAAGGGACTAATCACTGCCTACACTGTTGCTAGCTGTGGATGGTTCTCTTTTGAGAATGGTATATTTACTAAAGTTGGTGGAAGTGGTAATATTCCAACTGTCATTAAATTTACAAAAGATGATAAGGGACAGTATTTTTTAATAGAATATATAGAGCCCCAGGATGGAGCAAGGTATACTAAGTCTATAAAAGAGATGTTTCCATCTGAGCTTCAAGATAAATTGCATGATGATTATCCAGAAATAATACAGATGCAGGAACAACAGGCAAAAGCATACCTTGAAAGCATCGGAAGAACTGACTGGGTAAGTTATAGAATTAAAAAGAATCCTTTGAAGATTGATACAGAAGCCTCAAATAAATTGTTCTCAGAGCTTACAAAGAATGATGAATTCCTAAACAACTGTCCTTCATGGATAGGAACAAGAGAGGTAATAGAAGCTGGAGAGAGCTTTGTTTATAGGACTTTACAGGACAAAAATGAAAAAGGGTACGACCGTGTGATATTTAGAAAGCTTAACAAGGCTGACAAGGTTATCGAGGAAAGAATATATACAATAAAAGGACAGGAACCATTTTTAGAAGATATCAAAATAAATAAGTAGACTAATGTGTTAAAAAATTCATAAGCAGAGAGTTGAATATTACATAAAATGAAAAAGCTTCCAATAGGGAGCTTTTTTTGCTATTATTACTATATACAATACATATACAATATAATAGAAATGGGGCGCTAAGCTATGAAGAGTTTTCTTGCGGGATTGGCTTTATTTGTTTTAGGAGTTTTTCTTATTACACAGAATACTGTGGTAAGGACAGGTTTTAACCTTGGATTCTTTACAGGTGGGTACAATCCTCCCACAGGTGTTCTATTGATACCCATATTAATCGGCATTGTTATGCTCTTTTTAATGGACAAACAAATATGGGGCTGGATTGTTATTTTTATAGGAGTATGTATAATTCTAATTGGAATACTAATGGGATTGGAAATCCAATTTAAGCAAACCTCTCTATTTATAACAATACTAATGTACGGCTGTGCAGCTGCGGGTGCGGGGCTTATGATAAAGGGAGTTATTCAATCAAACAAAAAACCTCAGAATACTAATGAAGCAGATACTTAAATGATACTTAATATAATTAAACTGAATAAATATGATACAATCTTAATATCATACAATCTAAATATCATATGATCTAAATTGAACTTAACCTATTGGAACATATTCTTCTCTGAAAGCAGATATCATAATGATAGCTACTTTCAGGGAAGAAGTAACTTTGACGTTAACCAATTCAAAATAGTATAATAGATTCATCTAGAGCTTAAACAGAATATAAAGCAACATATAAAACAATCACTTTTATGGTGAGATAGTATGGCCAATTTATTTTGACATTACTATTTATAGTTACAGGGGGATTCGATGAAATTAAACAATCTTGTAAGGTTTGGTATGTTTGGCTTGAGCACCATCTTATTCAAGAGAAAAAAACCTATTCTTGCTACCATTATTCTTACTGATAAATGTAATCTTACATGCAAGCACTGTGCAGTAAATAATATTAATTGTAAAATTTATAGCTATCAAAGCATCAGAAGCGAAATGGAGCAGCTGTACAACAAGGGTATACGTATACTGTTCTTTTGTGGCGGTGAGACCTTTCTGTGGCAAGACGGAAAAAAGACACTCAGAGACCTTGTAATTGAAGCCAAGGAAATGGGTTTTCTCATAGTAAATGTAGTGACAAATGGAACATTTGAGCTTGACCTGCCGGAGGCTGATTTGATACTGCTAAGCTTAGATGGTGCAAAGCAGCAGCATAACGCTATTCGTGGTGATACATACGAACTTATTTTGAACAATATTCGTAATGCTACTACCGATAATATCTGCCTCTATATGGCTATTAATAACATAAATAAAGATGATATTGTTGAGGTTAGCAGCTTAGCTAGGGACGAAAATAATATAAGGGCAGTATCTTTTAATTTCCATACTCCTTATCCGGGCACGGAAGGGCTTTCACTGTCAAGAGAAGAAAAAGAGCAATGCTGTAAGACCATTGAGGGGCTTATAAATAATAATTATCCTATATTTAATCTAAAGAGCGCATTAAAGTATCTCCCGGATAATTCCTTCAAAACGCCCTGCCATCAGTGCCTTGTTGTAGAAAACGGCAAGGAATATGTATGTGGGCGGTGTGTTGAAATAGAAGGGTTATGCGATAAATGCGGCTACTTCTTTGCTGCCGAATACGCTCTTGTTTTCAACGGAAATATAAGGGTTGCATTTGATATGCTAAAAACCTATACGAGGTACATATAGACAGAATCTATTGGTAACAAAATATAGTCACAGAATTTAGTTAGCAGACAGAATCGACAGAATCTAATAGTACCAATTAATTAAATTACCAAGGGGGAACCATCTCGCGTAGATAACACTATGCTATGGACAATACTATGCTTATTACTTCAATGATGAGGGTTATTTTAACTAGGAGCTTAAAGCCCTTTGTATTTAAGGGCAGGCATGATAATGCTCTCAACTATAGAGACCTGGACAGTCTGGGTCTTTATGTACACATACCATTTTGCAGAAGCTTGTGCAGCTTTTGCCCCTATTGCAAAGTAAAATATGATGAAGCACTGGCAAAAGCCTACGAAATAGCATTACTAAGTGAGATTGAGCTATGTGCGGGGGGCGGTAAGCGAGCACAATGTGAAGATGAGTGTGGCAAGGCAGCACAAGGAGAAGGAGTACATGGTGAAGTAGTATATAATGAAGTAGGTGCTACTATTGCAACAGGTGGCGGTCCGAAAAAAACAGTCACCAGCCTCTATTTTGGAGGAGGTACCCCTGTATTAATGATTGATTCCATAGGTAAAATCATTGAGAAAATCAAACAATATTTCACAATAGAAGGGGAGATAGGCGTTGAACTGCACCCTTCGGATATTGAACCAGGCAATCTAGAGAAGCTCAAAGAAGCCGGAGTTACCATGGTTAGCACTGGAGTACAGTCTTTTGATAGTGAGTGTCTTGGGAAGATAGGCAGAAGTGCGGAAAACATAGAGTATAAGCTATCTCTTATTAAGCAATATAATTTTTCTGTTGTAGATGTAGACCTCATTTTCGGAATACCAGGCCAAAACAAAGATATACTCAAAAAAGATGTAGAGCTGGCATTTGGTTTGGGGGCAACTCAGATATCAACTTATCCGTTTATTGACTTTACTTATGCGAATAACCAGTACAAGCCACTTTCACACAAGACAAAAAAACAGATGCTGGATTATTTGAATGAGCTGTGTAGAGAGATGGATATAGAGAGGACTTCGGTATGGACCTTCGCAAAGAAGAAAACAGGCAGATATTCTTCTATAACCAGAGACAATTTTCTGGGTTTTGGGGTATCAGCAACAACTCTACTAAGACATCAGTTTAAGATAAATACATTTTCCATAGAAGAGTATGTAAATAGAATTAATGCAGGAAACCTTGCAACCTCTCTCACCCTTGATTTTACAAAGAGACAAAGAGCCCTGTACTATCTATTCTGGAGCGCTTATGGCCTAGTAATTGACCCTGAGGGGTTTGAGAACCTCATTGGTACTCCGCTCAATAAACTATTTGGAGTTGAGATATGGATTGCAGAAAGGTTGGGGCTTTTGAAAAAGCACAAAAATAAGTATGAGCTTACTGAAAAAGGAGCCTTTTATTATCATTTTATAGAGCAACAGTATACGAGGGCATATATAGATAGAATGTGGAATATTTCTATGAAAACAGCGTTCCCTGATGAGGTTATATTAAAATAGCTCAATATTAAAAGCTCAATAGAAAATAGCTCAATATTAAATAGCTCAATAGAAAATAGCTCAATAGAAAATAGCTCAATAGATAATAGTGTTTTGGGAAAAATGACTTTGATTTAAGCTCAATTCTAAAATAAATACGTGCAAACTGATTTAACCGTTTTTTTACTGTGACAAAAAACTACATAAGTTAACTTATTTCACTATTATGTAAAGTATATCTTGCAAAGCCAAGTATTGACATTTTAAGATATTGTTATTATTATTAAAACAATATGGAATATGGCACATTGGCTTGTTTTCAATAATTTTTACATAGGAGTGATTTTTTTATGAAGAGGATTTTGGCTATATTGTTAGCTGTAGTGATTTGTGCATCAATGGTGGGCTGCGGCGACAAAGCAGAAGACGTTAGTGCTTCCGCTGAAACGACTTTCACTGGTGAGTTAGAAGGTGCACTCAAGGATTATACCTTTAAGGTTGGAACATCTGGAACATATGCTCCATTCTCATACTTCGATGCAGATGGTAAGACATTGATAGGCTTTGATATGGACTTTATGAAGGAACTTCAGGACTTACTTGGCTTTAAGTTAGACGGTAGTGTACAGGCAATGGACTACAGTCCACTTACCACCTCTGTTGCTGAAGGCAAGCTTGACTTTGCAATGGCTGCACTTTGCGCCACAGATACTAGAAAGAAGGTTATGAACTTTACTACTACATATTACAATGCAGGACTTACAGTAATAGTTAACAAGGACACTAGTCCAAAAGGGATTACTGGTTGGGATAGCATAAAGGATGGGAAGTATAAGATAGCTGTTCAAAAAGGCGATGCAAGCCATCTATATGCTACAAACAACGGTATTCCAAATTCAAGTTTGGAAGTACACGATTCTATTATTACAGCATATGAAGCTCTTGAACAAGGTAAGGTTGACTGCATGATATTTGATGCACCGGGCACCGCTTATTACATAACTCACAAGGAGGGTTCCAAGTTAGAAATGGTGGGTGAGCAGTTCTCAAAGGATCAATCACCATATGCCATTGCACTTTCTTTTGATGTATGCAAGAAAAATCCTCAGTTATTAAGCATTTTCAACGCAGCTATTGATAAGCTTACCAAGGATGGAAAAATGGCTGAAATAGAGAAAAAGTGGTGCAAATAATACTTTCATACCAAAATAACTTATTAAAACTACTTCATAT
>JAEZFR010000230.1 GCA_023417285.1 Bacillota bacterium | reverse complement strand
CAGTACAATTGTACCCAAAATAAAGTAAATAATCTGTTCTGTAAATATCATTATTCCAAAGCAAATGGCGTTCATAATATTTTCTACATCTTCTTTTACCCTAGACATCAACTCTCCCGTATTTATCCTGTCGAAGAATGAAAAGGATAATGTCTGTATATGATCAAAGAGAATTCTTCTAAACTTTACAATTACCGCTGAGCTTGATAAGTCAAACATGTACTCCTTTATATAACCAAGCACTGCTCTACCAATGGTTATACCTGCCAAGCCCAATATAATCCAGATAAATAGTCCACTCTTACCTGCTTTAATTACATCGTCTATAATGGTTTTCTGCAAGATAGGATTAAACATATCCAAAGTAATGGAGGTGAGCATTGCACAGAAACCAATTACATAGTACCACCAGTACTTTTTCATTAAACTAACTAACGTCTTCATATTTCCCCCTTTAATACTTATCCCTAGAACATACAAAACAGCCGTACAAAACAATTATGTTTTCCACGGCTGTTTACACAACTTATTACTTATTTCAAATAAAAAAGCCGCAGAATCTATAAATCCTACGGCACTGTTAACATTTGATTAAAAAATCAATAGTTGATGTTCAGAGATAGGATTTGGTTTGTTATTCTATTATTTGCTGCAAATGCTATTGAACTGATTCCTAACATAAAACCTACCTCGCTTTCTTAAAATTAACATGTTCTTTAAACAATGTCCGAAATACATATTATACCTTTTTTGCCAGAACGTCAACTAGTGTAATAAAAATGTAACTTTAACTGCTTGGACTTTTCTTAATGTCTATATTTCTACCACCACATCATCAACAAACTAGCTTATTTATCTCTAATTTTTCAACTTCCTAACCATCAACTAACTAGCCTATGAATTTCCAACTAACTTATTAATGCCTATGTTCAGGCTTAATACGTTAACTCTTACTTCTCCAAAGACCCCTAATGACCTATTCTCAATGTTTTCATTTATTAGTTGATAAAGCCTTTGTGATTCTATCCCTGTAGCAAGTGCTATTCTTGGCACCTGTATTTTTGCCGACTCCACAGTGATATCAGGGTCTAGCCCCGAAGCTGAGCATGTTAATAAATCAGTTGGCACTTCTTTACTGGACTTAATGTCAGGATTCTTTTCTAGCAGTGCATCCATATCTGACTTGACACGTTCAACTAACGACGGATTTGATGGAGCAAGGTTTGAAGAACCTGAGGAAACTGTAGAATATAATGAATTATTTTCTTTGGCATCCTCCTCTGAATAAACATTGTAATTTACAGCCGATATTCTACCATGAAAATATTTATCACTTGTAAACAATTGTCCTATTAGTTGAGAACCTACAACTTCGCCGTTTTCACTTATCATACTTCCATTTGCCTGACTGTGTAAGAACAGCTGCCCTATGCCAGTAAGGCAAAGAGGATAGATTATTCCACATATAATAAAAAATACTAAACTTATCAATATTGACCTTTTTAATGTTTTCATTTTTTCCCCCTTAACTACATATTAACTAATACATATCCAAATTAGCAAAGTCTACTTTACTCTGTTTTTCTTAACTTTCTAGCCCTATCTATTAGCCTTTAAATATCCAAATTAACTAATTATACTTACTCTGTTTTTTCAACTCACTTTATACCACCTAGCTTAACGATAACAATTTTAACAACGGTAGAATAATTAAATCTATAAGTTTAATCCCTATGAAAGGAACTATCATACCTCCAAGCCCATATATAAGCATGTTCTTTGTCAGCATTGCCTCTGCGCTCATCGGTTTATATTTTACGCCCCTCATAGCAATAGGTATCAGTGCTGGAATAATAAGTGCATTAAATATCAAAGCAGAAAGTATTGCGCTATTAGGGCTGCCTAGTCCCATTATGTTCAGGACATTCATTTGTGGTATTGCCAGTGTAAAAATAGCGGGAATTATAGCAAAGTATTTCGCAACATCATTTGCAATACTAAATGTTGTTAGGGCTCCTCTGGTAATAAGCATTTGCTTTCCTATTTCTACTACTTCAATTATTTTGGTTGGATCAGAGTCTAGGTCCACCATGTTTGCTGCTTCCTTAGCTGCAATAGTGCCACTGTTCATAGCAAGCCCGACATCTGCCTGGGCCAAAGCAGGTGCATCATTGGTGCCATCACCCGTCATTGCTACCAGCTTGCCTTCCGCCTGTGCATTTTTTATAACTTCTATTTTCTGCTCAGGTTTACACTCTGCAACAAAATCATCTACCCCTGCCTCCCTGGCAATTGTCTTGGCAGTCAAAGGATTGTCCCCGGTGCACATTATAGTTTTTATACCTATTTCACGCAGTCGGGCAAATCTCTCCACCAGACCGGGCTTAATTGTGTCTTTAAGATAAATCACTCCCATAATTTCTTTGTCAACACATACAACAAGCGGCGTGCCTCCAGCGAGGGCAATTTTTTCAACTACAGCATCCACATCATTTGGTATACTGCCCCCTTCATTGGTGACAAAGCTCTTTATTGCTTCTGCAGCACCCTTTCTAATCTTTAGGCCATTTGAAAGGTTGGTTCCACTCATTCTGGTTTGCCCGGTAAACTCAATACTTTCAGAGTCTTTGTAGTCATTATAATCTATGGAAAATCCCTGCTTTTTGGCTAGTTCAATTACAGACCTGCCCTCCGGTGTATCATCCTTCAATGAAGCCAGCACTGCAAACCTTGTTATAGTGTCCTGTGTATGCTTACCAACAGCAATAAAATCCGCTGCCATTCTGTTTCCATAAGTAATAGTACCTGTTTTATCAAGAATCATTACATCTACATCACCACAGTTTTCGACTGCTTTACCTGACATTGCAATTACGTTAAATCTTGTAACCCTATCCATACCGGCTATTCCAATGGCCGATAGAAGTCCTCCAATGGTTGTTGGAATCAGGCATACCAGCAGCGCAATAAGAGTAGAAACGTTTATGGTAACGCCTAGATATTGTGCTATTGGATATAAAGTTACGACCACAATTAAGAAGATCATGGATAGACTAACTAAAATTGTTGTAAGGGCTATTTCATTAGGAGTTTTTTGCCTCGATGCGCCTTCAACCAAGCTAATCATTTTGTCAAGAAAGGACTCTCCGGGGGTAGCATTTATCCTGATTTTCAGCCAATCGCTATTTACCTTAGTTCCTCCTGTTACCGAGCTGAAATCTCCACCAGCCTCTTTCATTACAGGTGCAGATTCTCCTGTAATCGCTGATTCATCAACAAATGCCAGCCCTTCAATCACCTCTCCATCATTGGGTATAATCTCTCCTGCCTCAACAAGCACTACATCTCCCTTTCTTACCTCACTAGCGTTTACTATTGATGCTACTCCGTTTTTATCAATAATTCTTGCCTTGGTATCCTTCCTAGTCTTCTTCATACTGTTAGCCTGCGCCTTGCCACGGCCTTCTGCCAGTGCCTCCGCAAAATTAGCAAACAGTAGGGTAATGAATAATATTACAGACACTATCCCGTTATATACCACAAGGCTCTGCTGCTGCTCTCCAAATAAATTTGGAAAAAAAGTTAGAATCAAAGTGATAGCAAACCCTACCTCAACCATGAACATAACTGGATTTTTGATCATTACCTTGGGATTTAGCTTTTTAAATGAATCTTTTATAGAATCTAGTATTATTTTTTTTGTAATCCAATTTTTATTAATAGTACTCATGTTTACACCTACCTTATGTTAATTGAGTTAAATACTCAGAAATAGGTCCCAAAGCTACTGATGGGAAAAATGTAAGCGCACCTACAATCAGAACTACAGCTACCAATACAAAAGTAAACAAATAAGTGTCTGTCTTTAAGGTACCAACCGTAACAGGAACTGCTTTTTTATTTTGCATAGAGCCTGCAACTGCAAGTAGAGCCACAATGGAGGTATATCTGCCCAAAAGCATAACCAACCCGGTAGATACATTCCAAAATACTGAATTATCTAAAAGGCCCTCAAAACCCGAGCCGTTGTTTGCAGCCGAAGATGTGAACTCATACAGAACTTGAGATATACCGTGGAAGCCCGGATTAGTGATACCCGCAACCCCTGCAGGTGCTACGAGCGATATAGCCGAAGGTAGTAATATTATAAACGGGTGGACAAGTATTGCTATAGCTATCAACTTGATTTCGCGGCCTTCAATCTTCTTTCCAAGAAACTCAGGTGTTCTGCCTACCATAAGGCCACACAAGAATACCGTTAGAATTGCGTACATCAGCATATTCATTAATCCGACACCTTTTCCACCAAATACAACATTAAGCATCATTTGACCCATTGCGATCATTCCACCTATTGGTGTTAACGAATCATGCATAGTGTTTACAGAGCCAGTAGTAAATGCTGTGGTAACGGTTGTAAAGAGAGAGGATTGCGCAATGCCAAATCGTACTTCCTTACCTTCCATATTCCCAGCCGCCTGGCTTAACCCTGCATTGTCCAAAGCTGGATTTCCCGCAGATTCTGATAAAAATATTGTGGGTAATGCAATCATAAATAGAAGCGCCATTGCTCCAAAGATAACCCACGCCTGTTTTTTGTTTTTGAGCATCAATCCGAAGGAATATACCAACGATGAGGGCAATATCATCATACTCAAAATATGGATAAGGTTAGTTATTGGCGTAGGATTTTCAAAAGGGTGTGCAGCATTTGCTCCAAAAAATCCTCCCCCATTTGTGCCAATATGCTTTATAGACTCTAGTGATGCCACCGGTCCAAGAGCTATGTTCTGTAAAGTTCCCTCGATTGTTTTTATAGTTTCATTGCTCGACAAGGTTTGGGGAACACCCTGCCATATTAAAGCAATTGATGTAATGATTGATAAAGCAAGTAGTATTCTTGTAGTTAATCTGACAAAATCTACATAAAAGTTGCCCAAACCTTTCTCACTGCCTGTTATCCCTCTTATAAATGCTGCCGCTGCTGAGAATCCCGATGCGGCCGATGTAAACATCAAGAAGGTGATTGCTGCCATTTGAGATAAATATGAGAGCCCAGCCTCCCCACTATAATGTTGAAGGTTTGTATTAGTTATAAAGCTGATTGCCGTATTAAATGCAAGTGATAAATCCATTCCTTTAATTCCATTTGGATTTAATAGGTTCAGTCCTTGTATTAATAATATAACAAACACCATCAAGGTCATTATCAGGTTGGTTAGTAGTAGTGCAACTGAATACTGCTTCCAGTTCATACTATCCTTCTTTATTCCTGAAATTTTAAAGATGAAGCCATCAACCCTATCCATACACGGGTCAACAAAGCTCTTCTCTCCACTAATTATCTTATATATGTACTTACCAACAGGGACTACTAGCACCAGTAAAATTGCCAGTGTTAATGCAATTTGTAATACCTCCATATCCATTCTCCTTCTAAAATCTAAAATTTCTCAGGGCAAATAAGAACATACCCCAAGTATAAAAATAGTGCAGCTGAAATTAATATTAAAAATACCATGCACATACCTCCTATTTAATTGTCGGTGATTGGTATTATACGCCTTGGACATCTCAAATAGAAAGTTTCCATATCTTTCGATTTAGGCTTTGCTCAGACTATTAAAAGCTACTACTTTAAAATACCATTACCGGACATAGAAATTTCTGCTTTTTTCTTCATTTAGTGTTGGTTTAATACATTGACTTAGTTTTTTGCAAAACATATACTTAAAGAAATGCAACATCATAAAGAGGTATTTATATGCCAAAAACTTTAAAGGGTAGAATTTCTCTAATATATCTGTGCTTAGTGTTACTTATTTCTGTAGTGGGAATTACCTCGTTTATAAATCTTCTTCATTTAAGCAGATCTATTGACGGCCTAATGACGGACAACTACAAGAGCATTGGTGCTGTTTCAAATATGCTAGAAGCTGTTGAAAGGCAGGATAGTGCAGTTCTCATTTATATAAGTGTTGATAAACAAAGAGGTATTGATCTTTTTTCAGAAAACAGCAATATATTCATGAAATGGCTCAGCGTCGAAATAAATAATGTTACGGAGCCAGGGGAACAAGAAATTGTCAATAAAATAAACGAATCCTATCTTAACTATGTCAAATTTTTTTCTCACATTCAGGACATAACAAACACTTCAGGTGAACATGATGCAATAAGCTTTTATAATCAGTCTATGTTGCCAGACTTTCAAAATCTCAAGCAAACATTGAAAGAACTGAGTAATATAAACGAGGAAGCCATGTTTAATGGCAAGGAAATGGCGACACAGAGTTCAAGAAATTCAACTATTATTATATTAGCGTTGACTTTAGCTACAATTGTAGGTGGATTTATATTATCTGTATTTTTTACTAACAGATTTCTAAGCCCTGTATACTCCCTAACAAGCGCAATGAAGGAGCTTCGAGCTGGAAATATAAACAAACAGGCTGATGTTTATGGAGATGATGAAATATCTGAACTTACCCGAGAATTTAATGAAATGACTACAAAGCTACGTCAATTTGAACAGAGTGCATTAGGTACGCTGATGAACGAAAAGAATAAATCCATGGCTATTATGAAGAGTATATCCGACCCTTTAATCGTATTAGACAATAACTACAGAATAGTTCTTCTAAATAATGCATGTGAAAGCTTCTTCGATATATCCGAGGAGAAGGCACTTAACAGACATTTCTTAGAATACATACGAAACGGTGAACTTTTTGATTTTATTTCGGGGGCAGTACATCAAGTCGATGATACACAG
>JAEZFR010000225.1 GCA_023417285.1 Bacillota bacterium | reverse complement strand
CCCCTGCTTCCGCATCAAAAGAATTAAACTTATAAGGACCTGTTCCCATTGGAGTCATATTCCTGCTCATTTTCTTATCAGCAATTTTTTCGTTAAGAAAATAGTGCAAAGAGATTATAGGAAAGGTTAACTGCTCTCTTATAAATGCATATGGCTGAGTAAGCTTTAATTGTACCGTAGTAGCATCTATTTCTGTTGCAGATGAAATATGCTCAACATTAGTGCTATAAATACTTCCTAGCTTACCATTTTTGATAGTATTAATGGTAAATACAACATCCTCAGCTGTAAAAGGCATCTTATCATGCCACTTAACATTCTTCTTGAGATAAATGGTTGCAGTCAGACCGTCCTGTGATATTGACATACTTTCTGCAAGTACGCCAACCGGCTTTTGTGTTTCGTCCAGTCTGTAAAGGCCTTCAAACACCAGCGAAAGAAAGTCCTGTACAAAAATATTATTGGTCAGTACAGGATTCAATGTATCAATAGGTGTAGAAAATAGTCTAACAGAGCCTCCTTTTACAGGGCCCTTATCGATTACATCATAGTTGTAATCTGCAGAATACTCCTGCTGCATCTCTTTTTTACCATTTTGATTAAGCTTGCAGGAACACAGTAATACAGATATTGATAGCAATAAAGCTAGTACTTTAATATATCTCTTCATCTTAAGTCTAATAAATCCTTTCAATAGACCAAATTACTTTAACATCATAAGACCAAAACATATCATAGCGCCAAAACAACATCAAAACACCAAATTACTTTAATATCATAAGTCCAAAACATATCATAGTGTCAAGACAACATTAAAAGCCAAATCACTTTAACATCATAAAGGCAGCTAAACTACCTGTCTTTTGGTAGTCTCCCCTATAAGAAAAGAAAACATCATTGTTGCACTTAGTACATATATCACTAATTAGTATATTTTCTTCTTTAACATTGGCATCCATTAATATCTTTCTAATTACCTTTTGTAGTGAAATATAATATTTGTCTCCTATTTTTTCACTGAACATTTCTATAAATGAAAATGCATTAGCAAACTCTTCATAAACATCCTTTGAGACTTCAAAACACTGCTGACACAGAGATGGTCCTATTGCAACCACAAGTGCTTCAGGTTTGGTTCCATACTCACTTTGCATAAGTTTAACAGCCTCATAGGAAATATTGCGAACTGTACTCCTCCAACCTGAATGTACGGCAGCAATAGCCTTATTCTCGGGGTCAAGCATAAGTACAGGTACACAGTCAGCAAAGAAGGTTACCAACGGTACCCCAATACAGTTGGTGATTAAGCCATCATAGCCTAATATATCACTTTCTTTAGTCAAGCCCTTGCCTGCATCTTTTTCGCCAACAACAAAAATCTTGTTGTCATGTACCTGATTGGATAAAACAATCTTGCTGTAATCAAGCTCCAATGCATCGGCAACTATCCTATAATTGCTCTTAACATTCTTTTCGCTGTCATTTCGGTTAAACGACAGATTGAGTGAGCTGCATTCACCAGAACTAACACCCCCAAGCCTTGTTGTAAAAGCATGAGCAAGTATGTCCTCATATTGCAGCAAATTATTGAATTGAATCAAAGCCAGCTCTTCCTTTTGAAGAACAGTTATATTATTACTTTTTAACCTGCAAACACTTTTTAAAGCTGAATTAACTTCATCAGGGTTTTTGACTGTATCAAAATTATTTTCCGTCATAAAATATTTGCCCTCCAAAGAACTAAAATGAATTATGTTGCGAGCAAAGTGTTGGATTACTTCCAACTTATTCATATGAAACTATTCATCTAAGTATTTTTGAATACGTATAATATTCTGACATTTGCCAGTCTTTTCATCCACGTCAAGCACAATTGCTCCGAACTGTATTCTGCCCTTTGCCAGCTCAAACTTCTGAGGTAGCCTGGTTATAAATCTCTCTATAATAAGCTCCTTATCAACGCCAATTACACCTTCACTTGGTCCTGTCATACCAACATCAGAAATCATTGCCGTACCAAAAGGAAGAATTTTCTCATCTGCTGTTTGTACATGTGTATGCGTTCCTGCAACACAACATACTCTTCCATCAAGAAACCAAGCAAGAGCACTTTTCTCTGATGTAGCCTCTGCATGCATATCTACAAATACCACCTTACAGCGCTTCTTTATCTCTTGAAGCTCTCTGTCCGCAACTGTAAAGGGACAGTCAACAGAATCCATATATACCCTACCTATAAGATTTATTACACACATTTCCATACCATTTGCTTTTAAAAATGTATATCCTCTTCCAGGTACATTCTGCGGAAAATTTGCAGGTCTAATTATTTTTTCGTCAGAATCTATAAAATTAAGTATTTCCTTTTTGGACCAAGTATGGTTTCCCATAGTAATACAATCTACGCCTGCTTTATACAACTCCTGCGCTATTATATGTGTAATGCCGCTGCCCTGAGCACAGTTTTCACCATTGGCAATACAAAAGTCTATGTTGTGCTCCTTCCTAAGTTCAGGAACAAACTGTTTTACTGCTTTTCTTCCTGGAGAGCCTACGATATCTCCAACAAATAAAATCTTCAAATCTTTTCCTCCATATTTGAACTTATCATATAAATTTTAATACAAAATCCAACTATAAGCAAATAAGAATATTTACTTACTGCTGGCTTTTGTAAAATGCATCCTTTCACTTTAGGTAAAAACAAAAAAAGCGTGAATGTCACGCTTTTCTTGTTTTATTATGATAGATACATTTCTTCATTATTCATAAATTTTCTGTATTATCTAACTTAACTAAAGAAACTATTTTGCATAATCAATGAATCTAGTTTCCCTTAGCAGAGTAACCTTAATCTGTCCAGGATACTCTAACTCATCCTCAATCTTCTTACAGATTTCTCTAGCCTTCAATACGATATCTGCATCAGATACGTCCTCTGGCTTCACCATGATACGAATCTCTCTACCTGCTTGGATTGCAAAACATTTTTCAACTCCTTGGAAAGAGTTAGCAATCTCTTCTAGCTTTTCAAGACGTTTGATATAAGACTCCAAAGTTTCTCTTCTAGCACCAGGTCTTGCAGCAGAAATAGAATCCGCGGCCTGAACTAATACTGAAACAACACTTGTTGCTTCAACGTCTCCATGGTGAGATAAAATCGCATTAATAACATCAGCGCCTTCTTTGTACTTTTTAGCAACATCAGCACCAATAGTTACATGAGAACCCTCAACTTCATGGTCAATTGCCTTACCAATATCGTGAAGCAAACCAGCTCTCTTTGCAAGAGCTACATCAACTCCCAGCTCAGCAGCCATTATACCTGCCAAGTGAGACACCTCAATGGAATGGTTAAGTACATTTTGCCCATAGCTTGTTCTAAACTTAAGTTTACCAAGTAATTTGATGAGTTCAGGATGCAAACTGTGAACACCTGTTTCAAAAGCTGCGTTATCACCTTCCTGTCGGATGGTATTATCAACTTCCTTCTTGGCCTTTTCAACCATTTCTTCAATTCTAGCTGGATGAATACGACCATCAAGGATTAATTTTTCAAGTGTCAATCTTGCAACTTCTCTTCTTATAGGATCAAATCCTGACAGAATAACCGCTTCAGGTGTATCATCTATGATGAGGTCAATACCAGTCAATGTTTCCAATGTTCTAATATTTCTACCCTCTCTACCGATAATTCTACCTTTCATTTCGTCATTTGGAAGAGGAACAACAGATACTGTAGTCTCTGAAACATGGTCAGCCGCACACTTCTGGATAGCTGTAGCCAATATATCCTTGGCCTTTCTATCCGCCTCCTGTTTTGCATTAGCCTCAATCTCCTTGATAAGAGCTGCAGCCTCATGCTTAACTTCATTTTCAATGTTGCGTAGTAAGTAATCCTTTGCTTCTTCAACAGACAATCCTGCGATTCTCTCCAATTCCTCAGTTTGCTTCTTGAGCAATTCTTCGGTTCTTTCTTGAAGGACTTCAATATCCTTGGTCTTTTTATTGAGAGCTTCATCCTTTTGTTCTAAAGCCTCAACCTTCTTGTCAAGAGTTTCTTCCTTCTGGACAAGCCTTCTTTCTAGCCTCTGAAATTCATTTCGTCTATCCTTGATATCTCTATCAAGTTCAACACGACTCTTGTGAATTTCCTCCTTGGCTTCTAAAAGAGCTTCTCTTTTCTTGCTTTCTCCTTGCTTAAATGCCTCGCTTACAATTCGCTGCGCTTCCTGCTCAGCACTACCTATCTGAGCCTCCGCCTGCTTTTTCCTGGCTTCAAAGCCTCTTTTGTAAAATATAATTGAAGCAATCAATGCAATAATCAAACCTATGGCTAAACCAATTAGCAAAAATATGATGTCTATTTCACACACCTCCTCCTTATTCAGTTTTCAAAGCTCAAATTTTTCATTTCAATTATTAATATGGATTTTACTTGGATTGGAAATTTCTTTCCCAAATGAATGCTGTGAAGGAATAATTAGGAAATGATTAAGCAATATATGATAAGGCATATGTATATTCAAAATATATAAAATATAAACGAACACACACTCAATAAATTTATTTTTTTAAACAAAAATATATAAATATCAGCCAAAATAGCTTAATGTCCAAATTAACCAACTAAAACATTCTATCCAAAATTTATACCATAACTAATTCAATTTTAATATTTTTTAAATTTCATGTCAAGAAATAAAAAAATGCAGTTAATATTCCCCGATTTTTTGTGCAAATTTCATAAATATTTTATTAATATTTATTTTTACATTTTCAATCCATTTTGCATATATGCTGCCCTAACGGTATTTTTCATCAGCATTGCTCTTGTCATAGGGCCAACGCCCCCTGTAACCTTAGTTATAGCTGAAGCAACTTCCTTAACAGTTTCAAACTGTACGTCGCCAACCAACTTTCCGTCAGCACCTCTGGAT
>JAEZFR010000207.1 GCA_023417285.1 Bacillota bacterium | reverse complement strand
GTGCAAAAGTAATTACAGGTCCAAGAGGTTGTGGTAAAACAACTCTTATGCTTAAAGTATATAATAGGTTATTGGTAAAGAAAGAAAAAACTGCATTCCCGATTTATGTAAACTATAAATTATCGTTGAAAATGGAACCATTATATCATACTAAATCTAATGCGACATACTGGTTTACACAATGGTTACTACTTAAAATTTATATAGGCTTTTTGGATAGTGTTAAAAAAATGAAGGTCTTATCTGAGAATTTATTTTTATATAATGATATAGTAAAAATTATTCGACAGATTGAAATTGGAGAGATAGGGTCAATAGATACAAGTAAAGTGCTAACAGTAGAATTGCTTGAAATCCATATTAAGGAAGTACTAGAAACACTAAATAAGTCACACTGTGTATTATTACTCGATGATGCCGCTCATGCTTTCTCTACAGAGCAACAAAAGGATTTTTTTGATTTATTTAGACAACTCAAAAGTAGATACATTTCACCTAAAGCCGCTATTTATCCCGGTATAACAGTTTATTCATCTAGTTTCCATGTAGGCCATGATGCCGAAGAAATAGACGTATGGTTAAAAACAGAGGATAAAGGATATTTAGATTTTATGATTTCATTATTGCAAAATAGATTATCTCAAGAAAACTTTAATTTATTGGCAGAAGATAAGGAACTTTTGAATATTTTGTGCTATTCCTGCTTCGGTATCCCAAGAGCCTTAATTAATATGATTCAAGCAATTTTTTCGGCAGATGAAAATTTTGATGAATTTAATAATATTAATTATAATATTACAAATGTAAAGAAAGCTATTAAAGAAAGCTTTTCCAGGACGGAGAATATTTTCTTATCTTTAAAAGTTAAATTACCGGTTTACTTGAATTTTATCGAACGTGGAAAAACTGTTTTTGACAATATGGTAGAAGGATTAAAAATATACAATAAAGGAAAGGATGCTGAAAAACAAGCTGTCGTAATTGCAGTAAAACATCCTATTCCCAAAGAACTGGAGAAGGTCTTTAGCTTTTTGCAATATGCAGGATTGATTATGTATAAACAAAAACTCAATAAGGGAGAAATCGGAGTATTTGATTTATTTACAGTACATTATGGTGCATTAATTGAAAGAAATGCATTTATCGGTAAACAAAATATATCGGCAAATGAACTTGCATTATCTTTACAAAAACGCTCATCTCAGGAATTTAAACGTATAACTGCAGATAATTTAGTGGGTTCATCAGATTATGGGTCTGTATTTACGTTTTCATTACCGAATTGTCCTAAATGTAATACTCCACGTGCCTCAGAAAATGCCAAGTTTTGCCTTGAATGTGGTACACAATTAAAAAGTGCATCTTTATATCAAGGTTTAATTAACAATGATATAGGGGAGTTGCCACTAACTAAAAATAGAGTTCATAGTATAAAATCTGAAAGTAGTATAAGAACAATAAAAGATATCTTAATGGATAACGGTGGGATAGAGTTAAGGAAAGTTAACATGATTGGTGAGGTTTGGGCACAAAAAATTATGGCATTAGCTGAGGAGTATCTAGTATGAGTAATAACTGGAGATTTAGTGTATGCCAAAATTGTTCCCAACAAGAAATTAATAATCAAAATAACTATATAAAAGAGATGGATGATACATATTCATCTCCCATAGATATATTTTATAAAACAAAGAATGAGATATTATGGTTAGGAAAGCCGGAAAATATATCTGCCAACCTAATTTTAGCGGATCTCCTATTAGTTGGGATAATGTCTGCAACAGAAAAATATTTTAGAGATTTATTCGCTGCTTTAATTAGTATTTGCCCGGTGTCGCGTGAAGTTGCATCAAATCAAAGTATATCTATTAGTTCAGTCTTATGGTCTAAAAAGTATGGACTGAAAAGGGGAATATTTGAAAATCTATCATTTGCTGATAAAAAAACTATAATTAGTGCATGCAAAACTTATCTTGGTTATGAAATACAAAAATCAGATCTTGCTTATGCAATGCTTGATTCATATGAAAAGGTTTGTCAAATACGTCATTGTATCGTTCACGCAGGTTCTTATTGGTCATCTAAAAATGCCATTAATTTTGGAATCAACTCGCGTGAAAACGAAATAAAAGTAAATATTAATTTTGATAATTTGCAAGAATGCATTGCGATATGTACTAATTTAGTTATATGTTTTAATTTAGACCTTTTTGAACTTATGAGCAAAAGATGGGCTATAGATTGGAGAAGAAGGTGTGATTGGCAAATTGATGCGGCAAATAGAAGATTTAATGATATATGGGACGTTTTTTATTCAAATATAGATTCTGAGCTTGGTGTTATTGAATGTTCAATAACAAGACTTAAGTGTATGAGGCAAGTTCAAAGTACATATCAGATTTAGCTGTTGCTGCTGAATAAACGTTTAATGGCTCTTATAATTCAAAGAATGATTGATATTATACGATTTAATAAATGTAAAACGTTAATAAAAGAACTGCAGTATTAATGTAGTTCTTATTTACAATGTATTCGGGCTTTTCTAGATTTATCATTCGGCTATTATACCTGTGATTTAAGCCTTTTCTGCTTATTGTGGTTAAGAACACTAATAGCTCCATACTTGAAATGAATGGAAAACTTAGAAATAAGGCTTTCTCATTTTTTTGCCTGGCATATACATAAAGCTTTATTATTAATCATATGGCAAATGTGGGGTATATGAATCAGAGAATTAGCGTAAATGATATAAGAATGATATCCTACTGCGGTATTGACGATGAATCCATTTTATGATATCCTATAAAATAATTGAAGAAACCCGTGGGGGAGTAGTTTGCACAATCTGTGTGACAAGTCAACATACTGACCAATATAGGTCTGGCTTGCCTTAAAAAACGAGACTCATGTATAACTTTTTACAGCTATACATAGTCTATATTCTGAATCTAAGTATATGCTCGTATGAGTGATACCTAGGTTTTTTCTTTTTGCCAATTATTTTACTGAAGGAGAATATCATGAATCTATTTGGACTATTTTTTATTGGTATCGGACTTTCTATGGATGCTTTTGCTGTATCCCTTTGCTTAGGGCTGACAATGTCCAAGGTGACGGTAAGAAAAGCATTGACTGTTGGCTTGTACTTTGGTCTTTTTCAAGCAATTAT
>JAEZFR010000362.1 GCA_023417285.1 Bacillota bacterium | reverse complement strand
AAGGTGAGCTGAAGAGAGTAGAAGGTAAGCTCAGCAATGAAGGTTTTGTTGCAAAGGCACCGGCTAAGGTTATAGAAGAGGAAAAGGCTAAGCAGCAGAAGTACAAGGATATGTACCAAAAAGTTCTTGAACGACTTGAAGGGCTAAAGAACAGATAGTAGGTACAGCATAAGTACCTTGAAGAAGCAGCTAATAAGTAAGTTGAATGATTTGTGGCCTGTTATTTTTTGGTACTATTTAACAATTTATTATTTGATTTTATTACAAAATTATACAAATAGTTAATAGAAATTCTATAATCTATATGTTAAAATTTTATATGTAAAAGTTGGCAAAGGGGCTCTTATTTGGAGCTCCTTTTGCTTTATATAGATTTTTATTAATCAGTATGGAGGTGGTTTTTATGGAGAATGCATCATTTTTATATAGCTTGTATCAGAAAATAGCTGCTGCTAATGAGACAAATGAGACTATTCCCAATAGTGAGACACTCTTAGAAGATGTTTACAGCGCCATACGTGCAAATTCAAGTAAAATACAGAATAACTTGGAAGAGCTAAAGGAGCTAAACGGAAAAATATGAAGAACATATATTAGAAGGACTGTGAATTTAAATATTCATGGTCTTTTTTTGTATATATTTGGTGTAAAACAAGCGGTATTGTGATAAACTATTTTGTGAAATAGCACTTGCTTATGTTGTTCGTAAAGCACTTGCATTCTGTATAATAGGTTACACAGCTATATTAATATAGGTACTGATTTCACTTTGCTGAAAGGAATGAAGATAATGAATTTTGGATATATAAGAGTTGCTGCCGCAGTTCCTAAGTTAAAGGTGGCAAATTGTGAATATAATACTGCTCAGATAGTCAATCTCGCAAAACAGGCTAATGAAAATAATGCTCAGTTGGTGGTATTCCCCGAGCTGTCCATTACATCCTATACCTGTGCAGATCTTTTTATGCAGAAAAGCTTGCAGTCACAAGCATTAAAGGGATTGGAAATATTATTAAGTGAAACCAAAGCACTGGATTGTGTTATAATTATAGGGCTTCCTATCGTTCTTGGGAATAGACTATTTAATTGTGCAGTAGCAATTAAAAGTGGAAACATTTTGGGTGTAGTTCCTAAAAGCTACATACCCAATTATAGTGAGTTCTACGAGGCAAGATGGTTTAGTTCCGGAAAAGATGAGATAGAGAGGGAAATAAAGCTTTTAGGACAGGTTGTTCCTTTTGGAACTGATCTGCTTTTTGAAGCGGAGAATATGGACGCCTTTTGCTTTGGAATAGAGATTTGTGAGGACTTATGGGTGCCCATTCCACCTAGCAGCTATCAAGCACTTGCTGGAGCAACAGTTTTGGTCAATCTTTCAGCAAGCAACGATATTGTTGGAAAGCATGAATACCGAGAAAACCTCATTAGCATGCAGTCCGCAAAGTGTGCCTCAGCTTATATTTATTCTTCTTCCGGGCCAAATGAATCTACTACCGATTTGGTATTTGGTGGGCATGCAATTATAAGTGAGTATGGTACTAATATTATTAAGTCGCAAAGGTTTTCCTTTGAAGAGCAGCTTATAACCTGTGAAATAGATGTGGAGAGACTACTGAGTGAGAGACTAAAGAACTCAGGGTTTACTGAGGGAGAAGTAGTAGAATATAGAAAAGTAGGTTTTATGCTGACTGAGAAAAAATTAGAAAACTTCTCAAGACATATAGACCCTACTCCTTTTGTACCTTCAGACTTAGAAGCAAGGGATAGACGATGTGAAGAAATATTTAATATACAAACCTCTGGTATTTTTAAGAGATTAAAGCATACTGGGCTTGAAAAGAGTGTTATAGGAATATCGGGGGGCTTAGATTCAACGCTTGCACTTTTGGTAATTGCAAAGGCATATGATAGACTTGGCATTGATCGCAAGAACATCCATGCAATCACAATGCCTGGATTTGGGACCACTTCAAATACACTAAATAACTCACTTGAGCTAATGCGGCTTATGGGGGTTACAACCTATACGATAGACATCAAGGAAGTATGTCTTAAGCATTTTGCTGATATAGGACATGATGCCAAGGTGCACGATGTAACCTATGAAAATGTACAGGCCAGGGAAAGAACACAAATATTAATGGATATAGCAAACAAGATTGGTGGCCTAGTTATTGGTACAGGTGATTTGTCTGAGTTGGCATTGGGCTGGTGCACATACAATGGGGATCATATGTCTATGTATGCTGTAAACACCGGCGTTCCGAAGACTTTGGTAAAATATCTTGTCAAATGGGCAGCCGATAATGTTTTTGATGATGCTACCAGAAGGGTTCTTGAGGCTGTACTTGATACACCTATCAGCCCTGAACTTCTGCCACCTGATGAATCGGGTGCTATAAAGCAGAAAACTGAAGATATAGTTGGCCCATACGAGCTTCATGATTTCTATTTATATCATACAGTTCGTTTTGGTTCAAAGCCAGAAAAGATACTATTTCTTGCAAGAAAAGCTTTTGAAGGTAAATATTCAGAAGAAGCTATTGAAAAGTGGCTTAAGACTTTCTACAAGAGATTTTTTAGTCAACAGTTTAAAAGAAGCTGCTTACCTGATGGGCCTAAAGTAGGTTCCATAAGCTTATCTCCAAGAGGTGATTGGAGAATGCCTAGCGATGCTGATGTTACCGATTGGCTAAAGGCATTTAAATAGAAAATGTTAATTATATTTAGGGGGGATTATTAGGATGAAAAAGTTTCAAGGTGGAACAAGAACATGGGTAAGAATAGTCGCATTAATAATTGCCGTTATTTTCTTGCTGACCTCAGTAGGGTTGGTTGGATATTCGCTGATTGCAGGCATTTAACATATACTTCCACGGTGGACAAAAAATAATATAATACTGCACCAATTTTTAGTAATTATTACCCATTTTATGCAACCTAAAGTTGTTATAAAATTAACTTAATTTATTAATTAATTTATTTAAGGGCGTGAAATTGTTTGCTGGATGCAATAGTTCAAAACTTTAAAAATGTATATGACTTTTTGGCAGTTTATATCCCCTTAAAGGAGCCGCTTGAAATTGCCAGATCAATAATTGATGTAAGCATTGTTTCATACATTATTTATAAGCTTATTCAGTTAGTTAGGGAGACAAGGGCTTGGCAGTTATTAAAGGGTTTTGTTGTTATTCTCATCATAGCAGCACTTAGCGAATGGTTACAGCTAAGAACTCTGGCATACCTATTAAACAGGACTATAGAACTTGCCGGATTTGCTCTTATTGTACTTTTTCAGCCAGAGCTTAGAAGAGGTCTTGAGCAGTTAGGAAGAAGTAATTTCAAGAACTTTTTTACGTTTGATGACCCAGATGATGCTATTAGAACGACCTTCACTATTGAAGAAATTGTTAAAGCTGCTACTGAACTCTCCAGAACAAGTACAGGAGCACTTATTGTAATTGAGAGAGATACAAAGCTTGGTGAGATAATTAATACAGGAACTAAATTGGATTCTAATGTCAGCTCTGAGCTGATAATTAATATATTTACTCCAAATACACCACTTCATGATGGTGCGCTTATTCTACGTGAAAATAAGCTAAAATCTGCAGCTTGCTTCCTGCCACTTACTGATAACCCAAATCTGAGCAAAGAGTTGGGAACAAGACATAGAGCGGCTATTGGAATTTCTGAGATATCGGACTGCATTTCTGTAGTAGTATCGGAGGAAACAGGAAAGATATCATTTGCCTTGAATGGAGGTTTATCTAGAAACCTCACTCCTGACATACTCAGAAAGGCACTTAATAAAAACCTTCTTGAAAAGAAGAAACCAGTAAACAAAAAGTTATCGCTTTGGAAGGGGAAATCAAAGTGAAAGAATTCCTGAAAAAGGACATAACAATTAAAATATTTTCAATATTGTTTGCAATATTTCTCTGGTTTACTATCAATCCTGTAAAAACCAGTGATTATACAGTCCCATTGACAGTAATAAATGAGGACAGTCTTAAAACGCATGGATTGGTATTAAACACCAAATCCATACAAAAGTATGTAGTTGTTTCTGTTAAGGAAAGAGGAAGTGTATTAGAATCTGTAAAGGATTCTGATTTTGAGGTTACTCTTGATTTATCAAAGGTAAAAAGCGTAGATGATAAGGTTATAGCACTTGATCCCCCTTTATACTTCGGACGTGAGAAACTCAGTAATAATAACATCGAAGTAAAGCCGCGCACAGTTCAGTTGGATTTGGCAAAGATTGAAGAGAACCCATTTATGGTACAAATAGAGACATACGGTAAGCTTGCAGCTGGGTATGAGATTATTTCAAAAACAGCAACACCCGAAGAAGTATCTATTACAGCTGTTGAATCAATATTGAGTAATGTTGGGTCGGTAAAAGTTTATGTTGATGTTACCAATTTGAACAAGTCTATTGAGGTTACAAAGGAATGCAAGGTTTATAATAAAAAGGGTGAAGAAATGCCTGATCTTGGCAAAAAGCTTACTGCGGAAGTTAAGATAGAGGTTGGAAAATCAGTTAGTATAGAGCCTATTGTAA
>JAEZFR010000104.1 GCA_023417285.1 Bacillota bacterium | reverse complement strand
ATGATAATAGGAATTTCAAGTCAAACTAATTTACTATCTTTAAATGCGTCGATAGAGGCAGCTCGTGCGGGAGAGCTTGGTCATGGATTTGCTGTGGTGGCAAATGAGGTCAAGAAGCTTGCAGATCAGACGAAAGAGTTTACAGAAAATATTAACTATATTATTACCGATATTGAAAGGAGAACTGCTGAAACAGTTGCTGAAGTTATGGTATCCAATGATGCAGTTAATGATCAAATATTTGCTGTTAAAGAAACTGATACTTTCTTTAAAATGATATTTGATTCTATGGACAATGTTATAAATAGCATTGGAAAAACAGAAATATCTGTTAAAAATATCATGAAATTAAAGGTTGACGTTAATGAATCACTTGAAAATATTTCAGCAGTTGCTCAGGAATCAGCAGCTACCACCGAAGAGATTTCTGCCAGCACAGAGGAACAGATGGTGTCAGCACAAGAGCTTTCCGGCAAGGCAAAAGAGCTGCGTGACTTATCGGAGGTTCTGATGATAGAGGTTAATAGATTTATAACTGAATAATAGGCTTTTTTTGAACAGCACCTTGTTGTTTTATTAATTTAAAAAGGCAAGGTGCTGTAAACAGCTTCATAAGTTATATTTCTCTGACGATATCCCACAGACACACTGTATGTGCAGATAGCGTTGTTATAACGTTGAGGTCTGTTGTGATATCCAGATAGATGGTCCGCTCTTCAGGAATGCACGCCTGGGATAGATATTGAAGATGCTTGGGCGAAGGGTTGTCTATTTTGTGTAAGTAAATATCCTCAGTAATATTGTTGCTTGCCAGCAAGCCACCTAATTGAATGTCTAGTGCGCTTCCGTGACTTCTATCAAGAAGATAGCGGCGAATACGATATACTCCCGGTTTCAAGCCGGTCAGTTGAAAATTTATTTGAACTGGCGGAACTTCTTTAAATATAGTATAAACATTTTTAAATGATTGTAAATCAGTTTCCTGCAAAAAAGTATGATTTGAGAAATAAGCAAATTGATAAGCCAAAATTTGATAGTGGTTATATTCACTTTGTGTTATACAGAAGTTTTCACCTTGTTCTATCAGCGAGCCTCCGAGTTTATTTAGCAGTTCGTACGCGTAAAATGCAGGCATCTTTATTCCGCTTTTGGCAATAAGGCTAATACGGGATTGTGAACCAGTAGTTAGTTTTTTAGGATTGTAAGCTAAGTCACTTAACATCCTGTAGCCGATAAGCTCTGAATGTTCATGAAGATTTAGCAGGTTGTAGCAGAGAAATGCCGCTTGATAACAGGAATAATTAATAAATGTATCAGCTAAAATTGATGAGTTGAATTCTGTAATATAAAGTGGTATTTCACGTCTGAAAACTTCTTTAATATTCCTTAATAACCATTTTTGTTTTTTTAGTAATGAATCTTTATCAGGTGGCAATATAGGCATGTTTTTATTAACTTCATTATAATGCTGAATTTCGAAAAAATGTGCAGAAACAAAATCCGGAAATATATTCTCATTGTAAAACGCCTCTAAACAAGAGGTGAATTCTTCCTGTTTCAAGCAGGTATCATACCCTGGCCCCCCCAACTTTGCGGAAGGAATATACTGGTGAATAATAAAATGTATCTCTTGATATTCTTTAATATAGCTTGCCACCGATTCGAATTGAACCTTCCCAAACTCAAAAATCCACTGACTGTACCAGTTGGAATCATAACGCAGTGTTATAAATTCAAGAAAAGCAGATAGCATCGACTGAAACTGTCTGTTTTTATGATATAATCTTTTTCCTAATTCAATAAATGGAAGGGTGTTTTGTTCATAAAGAAAATCAAGGATTGTAGTGACATCTGCAAAATAATATTGATTATCCGGAGCAAATGTTGGAATTAAAGCGTCACTTATAAGATTCTCTAAACGGACAAAGCAAAAGTTTAGCTTACTTTTGGCGTCGGCAAACTGCTTCTGAAAGCCGCTGAACAGCAAATTGCCCACAGAGCCAATATTAATAAGTTTACAATAATTACAGTTTACCGGGGTGGAATGTTTCACATCAACGGAGATTTGTCTGCTGTGTATAAAATTGCTGGAAATCAGATGTGTAGTTTCGGTGCTGTCCATAGGAAAATCATAATCCAGAGTTGTTGTCTGATGGTATTTTTTACGGTAATCCCTTGGAGAAATCTGGTAAGCTGAGCGAAAAAGCTTACTAAAGGTAGTCGCATTGAAAAATCCATGCCGTAATGCGATATCAGTAATGGAATCATTAGTGTAGCAGATATCACGTAAGGCATGCTGGATTCTAAGATGGTTTAAATATTCATTGAATTTTACATGAAAATGCTTCTTGAAGTATTTGGAAAGATACTGCTGGCTCATGGAAAGAGAATCTGCCAATGAGGCTAAAGTAATAGGCTGATTATAATTCCGATAAATGTAATTTTGTATTTCCTGAATTCTATCCTGATATTTTTCATTTTCCGTAATAGGGTTATCAGGTAATGATATTAGGTAATCTTTATGTAGGCAGTCCATAAGCTGAAATAGAAGCCCATAGATGGACAATTTATGGCTTGAGAAGTTGTCCAGATATTGAGAAGCGATACTGGATAGTAATCTCTTAAGAATTATATGATTACGGTTTGGCTCTAAGACAGAGTCACAGACAATCAGGCTATCCTGCCCAACATATTCTTCTAAAAAAGAGAGTAGGATACCTAAATGCAGAATTATGTTGTTTCCTGCCGGTTCTAAGACATAGTCCTGATTACTATGCAGAGTAAAGACATTTCCGCTGGCATAAGTACGGTTTAACGATTTGCTGGAAGAGATTATTATCTGACCTGAGATAATATAAATAATATCAAATGTCTTAGGTACTATATGGGTAGTCTGTGTAAGATGGTATTGATGTAAAAAGGAAATTGGGAAATTTAGGTCATGCTTCATCATTAATGCTCCTCTCGGTATTAGGTAAGGGGATGCTGTAATCTATTAACAACAGATGAATCTCCTGTGGGTTAAGTAGTATAGAAAACTCCAGAATTTTTTGTTCTGTAACCTTGATTGTGTACAGACTGGAGGCTGGTTTAGTAAGGGATTTAAAAAAATCGATATCTTTTTTTTCATAAATATTGATAAAGGCACTTTTGTACCAGTTATATAAAATGTTGCCGTGTGTATGATTAATTGTGTTTACTTTAACTAAATAATAACCCGGTTGCACGTTATGCAAGCGGAAACGCATAAATTGCGGTGCGACAGCTTCAAAAAGTTGTTCTCCGGAAGTTAAATCTTGTAAACTAAGGTTATTACTTGAAACTGCTTCCGTTATATGAGCATAATTAAAAAAGAGGCCCTGAAAACTGGTGCTTGAGCCGGAGGTGATGATATAGTTATCGCCCTTACTCAACATCGAAGCCCCTAGACTCTGGAAAAAAGAGTATATATAAAATGCGGGCTTGGGAATTCCTTGGTAACTATATAACCCATTTCCGCCAAACAGCATATTATCTGAATCTGTATAACGTGTACTAACATCAGATAAGGAAAAGTAGGCTAAGCTATCTGCAATATCCAGATTTTGAATTAAATAGCGAGCCAGGAAGGTTGCCTGAAACAGGGTGTCATTTAGATGATTCCTGGCTGTATGGCAGGAATTAAATTCGCTTACCAAAATAGATACCCCGGGATATTTTTTATGGATAAATTCAACGACATTTCTGGTTCTGACATTTACTATTTCCTTATCAAGTGAAAGATGCATATCCGCGCCGTAGCCTGTTGCAGAAAAAACCTGCATGCTTATAAAGTCAGGATGTATTTTGAGAGAGTCAAAGCTGCTCAGAATATTTTCAAGTTTTGTTAACGGCTCGTGAGTATTAAATCCCGGTCCGCCTACAATGCATTCAGGAACGATTGAGTGGATTACGGTCGTAATATTTTTAAAATAATTTGCATATTGTCCAAAAGTTAACTGTGAGGTATTATCGTAAAAATCATAGCAAATTTCAAACCTCCATTTTTTTACATAACTTATACCATAACGG
>JAEZFR010000350.1 GCA_023417285.1 Bacillota bacterium | reverse complement strand
CATCAGAGCAGCCCGCCGCCCTCATCTTCTCTACAATATCATTTATAAGGTCTGGAACATAGGTTTTAAGTGCAGTAAAACAACCATCAAAAGTATATTCACCTAATGCCGCAGGAATAAAAATAGTTTCACCCGCATTAAAGTTAAGCGTTGTATCTCCTGATTTTATGCTGCCACTGCCCTCAAGAAATATGTATATGTAGAATTTGCTTCCATCAGTAGTTTCACTGAATTCTCCGTCTGCATCATACCTTTCGCAGCTAAAGTATCTGTTTGCAAGTATGTACGTCTTTGTCAAACCACAGCTGTGTTTTATGGTGATTCCATTGCACTTTTCAGACTTATTGCAAGGCTTAAAATCAATAACATCTAGTGCTTTATCTATCTGAAGAGGTCTCCCTACTCCATTATCGTCCACCCTATTATAGTCAAATACCCTATAAGTAGTATCAGACGTCTGCTGAATTTCCGCTATTACTATTCCCTCTCCAATTGCATGTATTAAACCAGCCGGAATATTAATTACATCACCGGGTTTAACCTCAATCTCGTTGAGGCATTCCTCAATTCGATTTTCCGTAGTTGCAAGTTCAAAAGCTTCCTTTGTTACTCCCGGCTTGAGCCCTGCAACCAACTTTGCCCCCGGCTTTGCATCTACTATGTACCACATCTCATTTTTACCAAGTCCACCCTCAAATACAGCTGCATAACTATCATCAGGATGAACCTGAACAGAGAGCCTATCATTTGCATCAATCAATTTTATTAGAAGCGGTACTTCCTTACAATCTGAATTAAAACGGGTACCTAGTATGCTCTTGCTATCGATTGCTATGACTTCCAACAGAGTCTTACCCTTTAGTTCTCCATTAGCTACAACATTTACTCCATTTTTATGGCAGGATACTTCCCAACTCTCTGCCACTTTTCCATCTGGTAGTTGTCGCCCAAGCTTTTCAAAGTAGCGCCCACCCCAGATATAATCCTTATAAACTGGCTCAAATTTCATTGGATATAGCATTATCAATGACCTCACATAGGTTTTTCTTTTATATTAAGTTAATAATAATATGTAGTCAACTGACATGTATAGCAAATTATATCATTTTCAGTACTTTTAGGTACTTTTACGTGCCTTTAGGAAAGATGTTAAAACTAATTGGACTTTGAAAGCTTAAAAAGTTTAGAAAGCTTGAGTCTATTCCCATAATGCAATATAGCTAATGAGTATAGCTTAATGCTGACCATGCTAACTATTACTAGTGTAATCGCCAATATTCCTATCGAAGCAATAATCTCCCATGCAGCTATGTCGGTTGAAACCAATCTTGCTGGCATGGAGAATGAAGATGTAAAGGGAATAAGGGATGCTGCTTTTGCCGGTACACTATTTGGAATAGCAAAGGTTCCATATGCAAAGTAGAACGCTATTATTGTAACGAGTGACAATGGCATCATTGCAGAATTAACGTCCTCTGCCTTACTTACAGTTGCACCAACAACAGCATACATCATAGCATATAAGAAATATCCCAGAATAAAATAAACAACCATAAATACAATTATCAAAGGAGAAAAGCTACTAAAGTCAATACTCATTCCACCAAGTGATAAATTACTTGGGAAAAACATCTTGAAAGCGCCTATACCCGTTGCTAGTATCAGTGTTAGTTGCAGCAGACCAAGGCATCCCGTGCCTGCTACCTTTCCTAAGATTATTCTAGATGGCTTCACTGAAGTAACAAGTACCTCCATAACCCTTGAGGTTTTCTCTGAGGCAACCGACATTGATACACTGTATCCATAAAAATATATTGCAAAAAACAGAGCAATTACTATTACTATACTTGCAAAATACCCGCCCCACTTATTCTTTCCTAGTTCATTGGTGTTAATGCCAAAATCGGTTAGCACTTTAGAGCTTACGGAATCGGACACATTCTCTTTTGTCAAAAGGTCTTTTGTAAACTGCTTTTTTAATATATCCGTTAACGTTGAAGGATCGGGACCATCTCCATACTGCTTAACAAAATAGTCAAACACAGGGAGACCATCTTTATCATTAATAATCAATAATGAACTGTTTCCGTTCTCCTTAATATCATTCTTTAACTTTTCAATATTATCAGCCGACTCTATCTTTATGCTATACTCTTTTAGCGACTGTTCAATACCAGCTATACTATCCTTGTAGTAACCGCTGTTATCTATAAAATAAAGCACTTCCTTTTCCCCACTATTTTCACCCTGAGCACCTTGTCCCTGTGCACCTTGGTCCTTACCGGAGTTCATTATCAGCGAAGGAATTATTATAGCGGCTAATACAATTATTAGTATAACAATTGTAGAAATTATAAATGCTTTCTTTTTTATATTCTCATTGAAGGTATACTTAAAAACCTCTAAAAATTCTTTCATTATTTAGTTTCCACCCTTTCTGCACTAACTTCTTCATTATATGTACCAACCTTCTCAATAAATATTTCATGTAAGGAAGGTTCTCTGATTTCAAACTTATCAAGTGGCAAACCTGCATCAAGTATCTTCTGAAGAAGGCTGTAGCCCTGCTTTTCATCAGATATCTTAAACTCATAGCCTGCCGCAGACTGAGTAATTTTCTTTATTCCTAGTTCCTGAGCAAACTTCTCAATTTCACCCTGGCATTTTACTTCTAGATTTGATCTTCCGTAGCTGGCCTTGATATCTCTGAGGTTTCCATTGAGGATAGCATTTCCTGCTTTTAAAAGTACAATATCTCGGCAGAATTCTTCTACTGCGTTCATTTGATGACTGGACATAATAATGTATCTATTCTTTTCAATCAATTCGTATACCACGCTCTTAAATAAGTCAGTATTTACTGGATCAAGCCCACTAAATGGTTCATCCAGAAATATTAATTCAGGGTCATGTATTAATGCAGCAATAAGTTGAATTTTTTGCTGATTACCCTTCGAAAGCTTCTCTGCATTCATATTTTCATATTGAGAAGCGTCTAATCTTCCTAACCAATACTTAATATTGTCTTTTGCAGTATCCTTGCTTACACCCCTTAATCTTGCAAAATACATAAGCTGCTCTGATACCTTAACCTTTGGATAAAGGCCCCTTTCTTCGGGCAAGTAACCAAACAACAGCTTTTGCTTTGAGATTTCACAACCATTCCATAATATTTGGCCACCATCTTTTGTGATTACGTTTAAAATCATTCTTATAGTGGTGGTTTTACCTGCTCCATTAGTCCCTAAAAGTCCAAAAACCCCAGGCTTTAGAACGTTAAAGCTTAAATCGTTGACTACCTTTTTCTCTCCATAATATTTGGAGACTCCTTTTACTTCTAACCCCATGTCTTCACCTCTTAATTATTTTTATTCTTAAATTTATTTATCTGTAGGTAGAGCATTACTAATAAATATCCGTAATAAGCTAACAGTAACGCTATAAAAATGCATGCAAGCGGAATAAAATAAAATACCTTATGCTCAACTAGAAACAGTGTATATACTATCCAATATATTAAGCAAGGTAGCCCAGCAACAAGTAATACCTTAGCGAGCTTCTTATTTCTTTGAATGAATGGTTCAAAATCATTATAGAAGATTGGTTCCTCATCCTCATACTCTTTTCGGAGTATATACCATCCAAAGCCGACTTTATATATATCCCAGCCATCATCTCTAACAAGGGCTATATATTGGGGTGTAAGCTTAGTTTGATAATCAACACAAAATTTTGTCTTTCTTGGTTTTGCTTTCTCAAATGAAAATCTAATACCATCCCAAGCTATATCAACCAATCTTAAGCCACTATTCTCCATCTCCTCAAGCCACTTCTCTATCATTTCGTGTTCCCAAGCCCACCACCATTTTGTAACCTTAATCATCTAAATCACCCCTTACATCATTACCATTATTATACAATTCCCCAATTCTGTCAATTTCAACCCGAAGCAGCTGCCTACCAGTTTCTGTCAATTGATACAACTTCCTTCTGTCTTCCTCTCCGGCTGATTCAATAAGCCCGTCCTTTTCAAACTTAGTGAGCGTACCATATATAGTTCCTGCTCCAAGGGTTATCCTATCTTTTGTAATCTCCCTGACATGCAATATGATCCCGTAACCATGTGTGGGCTTTATTAATGATAGCAGGATGTAATAAGCTGTCTCTGTCATAGGCAAATATGACGTAATATTTTTGTCCATAATCATCTACCTCGTTAATTTTTATATCATCTCGCAATATACCCATCCTCAATGTATATTACCTTAATGTATCAAGCCTCAATGTCTTAAGTCTCAAGTTCAATGTCTAAAGCCTTAATGTATCAAGCTTAAATGTATCAAGTCTCAATGTATCAGTCTCAATGTATCAAGTCTCAATGTATCAAGTCTCAATGTATCAAGCCTCAATGTATCAAGCTTAAATGTATCGCACCGTGATATATCATGGTATAACTATATCACCGCTCGATATATTGTGTCAAGATATATTTATACATTTTTTTCTAAAAAATTAAAACAGAACGAACATGTTTTTAAATGAAGTGCTTGAAGAATTTACTATCTCCCCGAATTACTTCTATTTCTAAATAGTTTAACCACAGTATCTGCAAGTAAAATTATGAATACTACCAGAATAATTAAAAGAAAATATACCCTTTTGGCAAACTTATTTGGTTTCTCAAAAAGTGACTTTAAGTTTTTATTATTGTCAACAATCTTGCTACCCCTATAGGTATTATAGTGCTCCGGAATGACAGACATACCTGTAGAATTATCAAACGAGGCTAGGTATTGGGCAATAGCTAGCCATTCTTTTAACTCAACCTTTCTTGAGCCTTCTTTTGCGTAAATAATATAGTCCTTTAAATCCTTTATTGGAATACCTTCCCTCGTTTTTGGCACTACCAAAATCATGTTATATGTTTTCTTTGAAATGCGCTTTAACATTTGTGCATTGTACATGCCTGTTACCACTCTATATAGCTTGTCATCTTTAATCATTTCTTTGCTGCCATCCTCATTTACAATATTAACATTAGTAACCTTATTGAAAATGAGTCTATTTGGATTAAATGTGTAACTTATTCCAGAAAGAAAAAGCTGTATGCTATCAAACATTGGTGAAATAGATGCATCAAGCTCTGCAAGCGATTTGAGCTCTTTGCCTGAAATATATGCACTGACTAAAGGACAGCTAGATAACCCGTCAGCACCAACACCCAAAGGAGTCAATGAAAATACATTTGAGATAGTTACATCTCCATCAACAAGTGAATCGCGTAGAGAGCCCGCTGAAATAATAGCAGCAGTTATGGGTATATAGTCCTTACCTTCAGCCTTTTTTACTGCATAAACAAATGAATCCGTTATCAGATTAGCAAGAGGTTGCTCCTTGTGCTCCTTTACAATAGACTTTATTGATTTAAATGTAAAAGGGGAAAATGCTAGTGTTCTATCAAAACTCTCTCCAAAATTATCAAGGTATTTGTTTTGTATAAGCTCTTTGTACTGGCTAATCTGTTTGACTATCTCATTATCTTGGGCAATTGATGGATCTATTTTGTCAAGAATATACTCACCTAAGTTCCAACGCCCATTCTTATTTTGAATGAGTAGCATTTCACCGAGATACTCTCCATATTCTCCACAGGAACCTATTTTTGTATCTCCGATTATTATGGGCTTATCTAGTTTTGTATGGGTATGGCCACTTATAATCACATCAATCTCAGGTACTTTTTTAGCAAGTATCTCATCTTCTGACTTACTTTTTTGAGACCATGTACCCGAGTGGGAAAGGCAGATAATAATATCCACTTTTTCTATAGATTTAAGTATTTTGACCATTTTTTTAGCAACAGAAACAGTGTTGTCAAATGTAACTTTTGAGGTTGCAGTACTGTTTGAAGCGTCTTGTCCCATTAAACCAAAAACTCCTATTTTGATGTCTTCCTTGGTTATAATGGTATAGTCTTTTACCCCATATGCTTTCATGGCCTGCTTTAATTTGTACTGCGACGTATTCATATTATTTTCTTGAGGAAAAATAAGATTTGAACTAACTATTTGGGGGCACTTTTTACTGTTATTCTTCGCCGCATAAAGATGGCTTGTCAGCCCAGTTATGGTAAAATCAAATTCATGGTTTCCAAAGGTTGTCACGTCATATCCCATTTCGCCCATTATAGCAAGCTCAGGTGCATCAGTTGCAAAAATTGTTTGAAAGAGGGTTCCCATGGAATAGTCACCTGCATCAACAAGAATATTATCTTCCCCCTTTCCACGTGCTATATCAATCTGAGTCCTTAACCGTGCATATCCTCCTTCATCACTGTTAGTACCATTAAAATGATCGTGAAGATCGTGGGTAAAAAGTATCCTAAGCTGTTTTGAGCTATAATTAGATAAGCCTTCCCCAGCTGATGTAACGGCACAAACTAATGTGAATGATACACAACTAATGAGCAGAATGCCTATGATAATAAGTTGCTTGTATAATTTATTCATGGTATATCCCTGTCCTAATAATTGATGGTCCAAAGCGTTTTTTATAAAACACTGGTCAATAAATTATACTAGCAATAAACAGAAGTATTCATTAATAAAAAAACCAGCAGACATGGTACAATAGTCTACCGGTTTTTTATATGTTTTGATTTATATTTCTATAATTTTATTTGTATTTAGATTTTTTTAGAGACAATAATCAAGTTATGTAATGATAGCTTACCCTTTATAGTACTCCTTGATAGCTGCAAAGAAAGCATCGATGTTGTCCCAACTTGAAAGTGGTGGTACATCACATCCAGAAGAAATTACAAAGTTCTTGTGAGAGCAACACTCTTGCATTAATGCCAATGTAGTCTCTCTTATTGACTCTGGTGTTCCATTTCTGAACTGGCTTGACGGGTCTACATTACCCATAACAATAATATCAGAAGGTACTTTTTTGAGCATATCAGCCATTTTTATAGCGTTTCCAAAGTGATATGCAGATGCACCAATGGTTAGTATTGAATCAATTAAAGGTATTGTATTACCACAGTTATGATATACTACAGCAAAATTATCATCCTGTACTGCCTCTACAATCTGTTTAACATACTTCGTAGAGAACTCCTCAATCAAGGTAGGAGATAGTAAGCCTGCAGCGGGCTCAGCTATAACCACGCCATTTGCACCCACCTCTTTGTATGCCTTTATATACTCTATAGCAAACTGAGTTGTTTTTCTAAGTGTTTCATGTACCATGTCAGGCTCAATCTGGCAATTAATCATTATTTCTGTCATATCCATAAGTCTTCCTGCCAAAGAGAACGGTCCAATAACACCGGCAAATACAGGTCTATCTGTAATCATTTCAGTTGCTTTTCTAACAGCTTCAATATAAAGCCCTGTCCTTCCTGCACCAACCTCAGGAACCTTTAACTTCATAGCATCATCTTCATCATTAATAATTCTTCCAATAACGGTTGGAACTTCGTCCCCCGAAATCTTTATCTGTGAACCAAATGCCTCTGCTTCAACAGAAAGATCCATCATACTTAGTGCTGCTGAAGTATCGCATCTCTGCGCAACTCTCTTCATTCCCTCAGCCTGCTTGTCACTATCTGAAATCAATTCTACAACGCTTATTCC
>JAEZFR010000047.1 GCA_023417285.1 Bacillota bacterium | reverse complement strand
GTATCATCACCTTTGCCCATGACAGCTTGAGGCTCGGACAGAGAACCGTTGTTGATTTGATAACCAGAGATTGTGTTCTTTATTGAGTTAGAACAAAATACTGCAGTATAAACTCCCTTCTTTTGTTTAGGCGCATTAATGGGTTTATAGAACGAAGAATACTTTTTGTTGTTGAGGGCTATCAAAAAGTCATTGTTTATAGGGTTAGAGTATTCATTGGTAGCAGTATCCTTTATTAATTTTGGATTTGTTGAATTCATTTGCTTCAAAGCTGGTAGATTTTTTTGAAGATAAGTCACTCGTTTTTCAGCAGACATAAGAGAAAAAAGATCTCTTGTCAGACTAAGTGTAAACAAGTTAAAAACTCCATTAATATAATCGTCCGACGATTCCAGCCCAAGTTCTGATACTGGATATATGTTTGGAGCTCCTTCATTTGGGGTACCAAGCATATACAAGGCGTACACCTTTTGTGTTCCGGACATGTTCTGTATATAATATCTACTAACAAGTCCACCCATACTGTGAGCAACAATTATTACCTTGCTATTACCTGTTTCCTTAATTACCTGCTCAATTTTTGGTTTCAAATACTGTTTGGCGATTTCCTCTATAGTTAATCTCCAATCATATGGACAAGCATAGGCTTTGATTCCCTGCTTATTCAAGTTGTTAACTAATGTATTGAGCCCGGTTGGCCCAAGATCAGTATCATACATAATCATATCGTTTTGATTCATAGGTTTTTTAGCTGATAGCAATGGCAACTGAATCGTTTTGGAATCGCTTTTCATGGCACTGCCTAAGAAGCCAGGAACAACAATAACAGGATTATCAGAAGATACCTTTGCTTGTTGCACAGCCTGAATAAACAATAAAGATAAGCTAAAAAAGCAAATGAATAATAAAACTGCAGTAACCGGCTTCAAAATACGATATTTCATTACAAAATCCTCTGTTTATTATTTTTATACTATTTTACCATAATTTAGATAATTACTAAAGTCTGTTTAATATATATTTATTTTTTATCCGTTGCATTTGCAACAGATATGGTATGGGATACACTGTATACTATTCTCATAAAGTGATTTAAAAATAATCAAAAACTAAAAGTTGTTGAAAAGAGGGGGAAGATTATGATTAGAAAAATAATTAAAATTGATCAGGATAAATGTAATGGTTGCGGACTTTGTGTTTCAGCTTGTCATGAGGGTGCAATAGGTATGGAAAATGGAAAGGCAAAGCTGTTGAGAGATGATTACTGCGATGGGTTAGGAGATTGCTTGCCTGCTTGCCCAACCAATGCTATCACATTTGAGCATAGGGAGGCGCTTGCCTATGATGAAGAAGCTGTGAAGCAGAATATGGCCAGCAAGGCGGTTCCTACTGAGCAAAACAGTTCAGCACAGGCAAGCGCAGGGGGCTGCTGCCCTGGAACTAGCAAGGAGGTTCCAGCTGAGAAAAGCAGTTTAGCGCAGGCAAGCGCAGGGGGCGGGTGCCCTGGTTCTAGAATGAGGACGCTACAACCAGCTAGCAACACTGCAACTTCTCATTCATCTGCCCAAGACAAGGGTTATGCAACAGTATCTCAATTGAGGCAATGGCCTGTACAAATTAAGCTGGTTGCACCAAGTGCACCGTTTTTTGACAATTCACACCTGCTGATAGCCGCGGATTGTACTGCTTATGCACACGCAAACTTTCATAATGAGTTTATGAAAAACAAGATTACCATTATAGGATGTCCTAAGCTTGATGAAGGGGATTATACTGACAAGCTTACAGCAATACTCAAGCTCAATAATATTAAAAGCGTTACCGTTGCAAGAATGGAAGTGCCCTGCTGTGGAGGCCTTGCAAATGCCGCTGTTAATGCGTTGAGAAATTGTGGTAAAATGATTCCGTGGAATATTATAACCATTTCATCCAATGGTGAAATCGTCGAATAATAACAATTGTAATAATATTGTAATGCTTTGTTTCCTGTTTTGTTACTTTTTGTCTGACTTATTTATGTAGAATGAGATTAATCAAAGTAGTAAAAGAAGGGGAAGCAAGGTTTGAAAAAAATAATTGTGGTTTTAATGGTATTTATATTGAGTATAACAACTATTGCAGGGTATAATTTTCTTGGGGTGAAGAAAGTGAGCATACCAAGCCCCAATACGGGTGTGTCAAATGTTATAACTGCTGAGCAAGATCAGAATAGTAATGTTGGCAAAGAGAATACACAAGCTGCTAAAGATATTATAGATGGTGTTAAAGATAATAATACAGATCCTGTTAAAGATAATATAGATGCTACGAAAGAAAATATATATGCTGCTGACAACGCTATTGCAGAGCAACAGTCGAGTGATTTGCAATATATGAGTGCTGGGCAAAACCTAAATAATGTTCAAAATTTGAGTACTGAACAAAAGTTAAATGCTACCGAAGGCCAAGAAAAAAATAAGGGGCAGGAGTTAGCTAAGCGAAAAGTAGATCCAACTAAGCCAATGGTTGCTCTAACCTTTGATGATGGGCCTCATCCTAAGTATACTGATAGGATACTCAATGCACTTGAAAAGCATGATAGTAGAGCTACTTTCTTTGTGGTAGGAAATAACATTGCAAAAAATAAAAATATTATAAAGAAAATGTCAGAACAGGGGAATCAGATAGGTAATCATTCTTACGATCACAAAGAGCTTACAAAGCTGAATTCTACTGCTATAAAATCACAGATGCAAAAGACTAATACCGCTATAAAGAATGTAATCAACTATGCTCCTAGCATTATGAGGCCAACGTACGGT
>JAEZFR010000034.1 GCA_023417285.1 Bacillota bacterium | reverse complement strand
ATGGTTTCCCAAAAGGTCACAGAATATTGGGTCATCAACTGTTCCAACTGTAGATGAAACCTGAGTCTGGCCATGTGCTCCGCCTCCAAACAGCTCTACCTGCTTGTTCTTTCTATCGTAAACCCCTTTGAAGTCACCCTCTGTGCCAATAGGCCAGTTCATAGGATATGAACGGATACCTAGAACATTTTCAATTTCCTCCATAAGCTCAAAAGGATCCTTGCTGGCACGGTCCATCTTATTAACAAATGTAAATATGGGAATACCCCTTAGCTTACAAACGTGGAATAGCTTTATTGTTTGTGCTTCCACACCCTTTGCACCGTCGATAAGCATTACAGCACTATCAGCTGCAACCAGGGTTCTATAAGTATCTTCACTGAAATCCTGGTGACCAGGAGTATCAAGGATATTTATACAATAATTGTTATACTCAAACTGCATAACGCTTGATGTTACGGAAATGCCCCTTTGTTTTTCAATCTCCATCCAGTCAGAAACTGCATACTTGTTGGCTTTCCTTGCCTTTACAGAACCTGCTAATCGTATAGCTCCCCCATAGAGAAGAAGTTTTTCTGTCAATGTAGTTTTACCGGCATCAGGGTGAGAAATTATAGCAAAAGTTTTTCTTCTTGAAACCTCTCTTTTTATTTCAGCTTTTAAATCAGCCATGATAATAAACCTCTCAGAATCATCTAAATATATGCTAAAAAAGCAATAGCAGTTACATTTTATAGTATAGCCATTTGGCTGTCAAATAAAAACATCAGCCCATTGGAAGGATTATTAAACAATGGTATAGAATATTAAAGATTAAGGATTTTACAAATGTTCGAAGTGGGGCAAAACTGTATGCTATAATAAAGATAGCTAATAGCTTAAGGATTTTACAAATGTTTAAAGTGGGGGAGTTAGTATGAGCATAAATAACATTAATATAACAATAAATGGAAATGCAATAACCCTGTCTGAAGCAAAAACGCTTTTAGAAATAAGCAAAATGGTTGATACCGGAGCAAAGGCTACAATTGTAGCAGCTCGAGTTAATAATACAATAAAGGAACTAAATTATGAGATAAATGCACCTGCAAACATCAAGTTTATTGATTTAACTGATGAAGACGGAATGAGGATATATAGGAGAAGCCTATATTTCATTTTCATTATGGCTGTCAATGATCTATTTCCAGATCGAAAGGCTATAGTGAGCCATCCAATGTATAACGGAGTATTCTGTGAGATTAATGGTGAAACTGAGCTAACAGTTGAAGAGGTTTTTTTGGTGGAAAAGAAGATGCAGGAGGTAGTAGAGCAAGCCATTCCATTTGAAAAAACTGTTGTATCAACAAAAGATGCCCAGCAATTATATTTACAACAAGGAAGAACAGATAAGTTTGAAGCTATTAAGCATAGGCAGAAGAAATATGTTACCTTCTACAAGTGTGGTGGTTATGAGGATTACTATTATGGATATATGGTACCCGATACCAGCTATATTAAATGCTTTGCGCTTAAGTATTACGAGGGGGGGATTGTAATACAATTTCCATCTAAATCTAATCCTGAAGTATTACCTCCATTCAAGGAGCAAAAAAAGCTGTTTAATATATTTATAGAGCATAAAAAATGGGCAAGGATACTGGGCGTTGGTAATGTTGGGATGCTAAACCATATTATTAATGAGGGTGGAATAAGTGAGCTTATTAGAGTTAATGAAGCGCTGCACGAGAAAAAGATAGCGCAGATTGCTGATAATATTACAAACCATGAAGAGAGAAAGAGAATTGTTCTAATATCTGGGCCATCCTCTTCTGGTAAGACCACATTTGCAAATAGGCTAGGGGTGCAACTGAGAGTTAATGGTTATACACCTAGAACAATTTCGCTGGATGATTATTTTGTAGACAGGGATAGAACTCCTAGGGACGCAGATGGAGAATTTGATTTTGAGGCTCTTGAGGCAATTGATGTTGAGTACTTCAATGTTCAACTATCACAACTGCTAGAAGGAAAAGAAGTTGAGATTCCTACTTTTAATTTTACCACTGGCTCTAGAGAAAAGGTTGGTAAAAAACTGAGAATGCATGAAGAGGATATTCTTGTTATAGAAGGTATACATGGTCTTAATGATAAGCTAACTGCTTCCATTGCTCCAAAAGATAAATATAAAATTTATGTCAGTGCGTTAACTGCCATGAACATAGACGAGCACAACAGAATACCATCAACTGATACTAGAGTCATTAGACGAATTGTTAGGGATAACCAGTTTAGAGGATGTTCTGCGCTCAATACAATAAAAAGATGGCCCTCTGTAAGAAGAGGGGAGGAAAAGAATATATTCCCCTATCAGGAAAATGCCGATATTATGTTTAACTCTTCGCTTGTATATGAATTATGTCTGCTCAAATCCTATGCAGAACCTTTACTTATGGAGATTGGAGAAGACTGTGAATACTACAGCGAAGTAAAAAGATTGATAGAATTTTTGAGCTATTTTGTTGCAATAGATTGCAAAGATGTGCCTATTAATTCTATTGTCAAGGAGTTTATCGG
>JAEZFR010000525.1 GCA_023417285.1 Bacillota bacterium | reverse complement strand
TTTGTTACAGGACCAAGTGGGGCCAGGAAAGGTACCCCGAAGGACTTTGCAGAAGCCAACAGCAATAGATTGATAATTAGTCCCAATGATATCCCCAAAAAACCTGCAATTGCTCCCAAAAGAATATATAAAAACCGCATTAATCTAATGGAGATTGACATAGAAAAGCTGGGCAACGCAAAAGAACCAAGTACTGTTGCTGCAACTACAATTATTAAAATTGGGCTAACAAGATTTGCTGAAACAGCTGCCTGTCCTAAAATTAGACCGCCTACTATTCCTAGAGTAGAGCCAATAGCCCCTGGAATTCTGAGACTGGCTTCTCTGATAAGCTCAAACGAAAACTCCAGCAGTATTATTTCGATTACAGTTGGAAATGGTACCGTTTCTCTCGAAGCTTCAATTGCAAACAAAAGATCGGTAGGAATCATTTCCTGATGAAAGTTGGTTATCGCTATATATAAACCAGGTAATAAAAGTGCAATAATTATACCTATTATACGGATAACTCTTATGAAATTTACAAAAGGATACCTCATATTTGCATCTTCAGTAGTATGCAAAAACTCAGTTGCTGTTGCAGGCATTACTAATACAAAAGGGCTCCCGTCAAGGGCTACAGCTACATGCCCCTGTGCTAATAATGTCGCAACTCTGTCAGGGCGTTCGGTAGATATTATCTGTGGTATTGTCATAAAGGTTGAGTCTTCCAGCAATTGTTCAAGTTCACCCGAGTCAAAAATATAGTCAACCTTTATGCTCCTGACCCGTCGCAATACTTCACTAAGTAGAGTTTCATTGACAATATCCTTTATATACATAACTCCACAAGGGGTATTGCTTCTCTTCCCGATAGAAACATTCTCAACAATCAAATCCTTATCCTTCATTATCTTTCTCATCAAAGCAGTATTGGATCTGATTTGTTCGTTAAATGCCTCTTGAGGTCCACGGATGACTGTTTCGCTTATTGGCGAGCCAACCCCCCTATGTTCCCACCTCTTTGTATCACATACAAATGCATGATCTAACCCATCAACAAAGACAGCGCATCCTCCAAAATTTACTTCCCCAACTACACTCTTGAAGGTATCCACTGCTTTGACCTGATTATAGGCAATAAGCCTACTCATAATGAATTTTTCAGTGCTTAATTCATTATCCTTGAAGTTAAAGTTTGAAAACACCATTAGAGGCTGAAGTATATTTTGACTTATTACACCTCTATCAGTCATACCGTCAATAAAGACAGAAAAAGCCCTGATAGATTTATCTCCAACTGTAATATTAAACTCCCTTGTGAGAAAGTCACTATTTTTAGGTAAGCTATATAACTCTTTTATTGTATCTATATTAACATTCAACTGTCTTGAAATACTCTTCTCCAACAGTTTTTCGTTACCTTTATACTTATCAGTGTCCTTGAAGCCCCTGCTCCTGTCAAATTCATCAAGCGATTCAGAGTTTGTTACTTCACAGGTACCTACCTTGTTTTCTTCAAGGATAAAGTCATCATTGGGTTTTGGAATTTCAAACCAAAAGTACTTTCTTGTAAATTTTAGTATTCCCAAGTGAAAATATACTCCTTTTTGTTCAATATCTTTTCACTTATTATGATATTTTACAAAAAATTCTATACAAATGTAATAATATTTGAACATTTTTTTAACCTTGTTACACTTGTTTATGTAGTACAATTAATCTATTATATAATTGTATAAATCTATTATTGAAAAAAGTAGTTTTATTGATGATATTTTTGACGACATATGAACATTTGAAGGGATAATACACCATGAACAGATACAGCCGCATTGTTCTAATATTATTAATTTTTTTATATATATCAATGAGTACTACGGTTTTTGCAAATCCGGAAACTGGTGATTTAGTGGAGCCACAATATTCTTCAATTTTATTAGAGCCTGATAGGGGTCAAATCCTCCAATCAGAAAATTCTTTATATAGAATCCAGCCTACTATTCTCTGCAAACTAATGGCATCTTTAATTGTAATGGAAAACTCTCAATTGGATTCAAAGGTTACAATTAGCAAAAACATCGCTAAGCTTTCTGGCGCTAATATGACTTTAACAGTGGGTAATCAGTACTCTGTGAGCGATTTACTCTATATTGTTATGCTTTCCCAAAACAACGATGCTTGTCTTGCTTTGTCCGAATATGTAGGTGGTGGCGATATTGAAAAATTTGTGAGTATGATGAATCAAAAAGCCAAAACCTTAGGAATGGAGGATACTTATTTTGTTAACTCCACTGGCCTCTATAACGAAGCTCAGTATACCACTGCTCAAGACGTAGGGAAATTTATTAAATATGCACTGGCAAATGTTACTTTTAATAATTATTTTGGGACAAAGGGTATTCCGTGGTTAAATGGTAATAATTCTTTAATACTAACAAATCAAAACAAGCTATTTTGGAGTTATGACGGAGTAGATGGTGGAAAAATAGGTTCAAATACCAAAGGTACATCTATTATTACTACAGCTACTAAAAATGGCAGAAGGCTTATTACTTTTGTATTTACTCCTGATGAAAAAACAGCTATTGAGAAATCAAAAAACCTTTTTGACTATGGTTTCAATAATTTTTACAATGGGATTCTTGTAGCTAAGAATGCAGTGGTTAGAAAAATAGAAGTTTCGGGTTTGCCCGTTGAACTAATTAGCAAAATAGACGTCTATTATACCTTCCCAATTGGAGAGAGCTACATAGAAAGTATTAGTTTTAAACAAAACGAAAAACTGGTACTTCCTATTACAACAGATGTTGTTGTAGGTGTAATGAGTTATAGACTAAAAGACGGTACAAATATTGATGTAAACCTGTTTTCTAATTCTCAAGTAGTTGCTGCTGAGGATTATAAGTCGAAAATAATCTCGGTGCTTGAAGATAATAAAGATTTGACTATACTTGTAATAATTCTTATCATTGTGGAGATTTGCCTTGTAATTTATCACTTAACAAGATTAATTTCTCGCTTCATAAAGAAAACTCCAAAGCCTCAGCAATAATTTTTAACAGCCTAAAATTTGTGGTAAATGGTAAGGTAAATATTAAAAAAAGGTTGAATTGTTTATCTTACCATTTCCCATTTTAACTAAATATACATCGTAATACTCTTGTCCAAGTTGTTTTGCAAACTTTTTATCCAATACTGCAAAGTCAAAGCGCTTTTTACCCTTGATTGCACTTCCAGTATCCATTGCTACAGTATATCCAAGACCTTTAATATAAAAAATAGTTCCGTATGGCCAGTGATTTGTATCCACAGCTATTGTAACTCCAGGAACAATTGGATTGCCAGAGCTGGTTATTCCTTTATTGTTGCCGCACTCATCAGCACTAGGTGTATAAGCAGTACCTAAAAACTTGCCCACATACTTTCCTTTTGTATTCAAGGCCTCTAACGCATTGCCTTGATATATCTTATAGGATTGCGGTGTAATACCTACAGAAGCTGCCTTTTTCAAAGACTTCTGAAGTTCTACGTTTTCATTGCTTATATCACTTATTTTAGAATTTAGCTGGTTAATCTGGTTCTTTAAGGCCTCAACCTGCTTCTTTATAGCATCATTTTGAGAATTTAACTCTTTATTTGTTGTTTTTAGTTTTTCATTCTGCTGCTTGAAGACATCAGAATTATTTGTAAGATTCTCATTTGATTTAATAATCTTCATTATTTGAATAGTATCATCTTGGTACTTTGTCTTGTACTCATTAAGCGAGTTATTAATAATAAAAATACAAATAGTTAGAGTAATGCATGTTATAATAAGTGGGATCATCAATAGCCTAAAAAACAAGCTATTACTATCTGATTTATACATGAAGTACTACTCCTCACTCTCTTTTGGTGTTTATTAATTGATTGTTTTCAAAAAAAGTGAGGTTTATACATTTCCTTGCTCTATTCAGCGCTTTTCTCAAGAAGTTTTCTTAATTCTTCTATTTCTATTTCACTTAACTCATGGTCGGTAAGAAAAGCCGACATGAATAGCTTTTTTGACCCACAAAAAAATTTATCTATAAGATTGTTAGTTTCATTTTTTTGTATGTTTTCCTTTGTAATTAGGGCAGAGCACATAAAATTAGGTTCATCACGCTGAATTGCCTTTTTACGTACCAGCTGTTTTAGCACTGTATATGTAGTATTTTTGTTCCAGCCGATTTCTTTTTCTGCTAAAATCGCCAAGTCCTTTGCGGTCATTGTACCATGTTCCCAAATCAGCTCCATAACGTTCAATTCACTATCACATAATTTAATAGGCGGCATAGTAATCCCTCCATATTCAGATATTTTATGTACGATTTAAATTTGATGAGAATTTTGTGTAACTTCTTGACCTATTTGCATATAATCATATTTTCAGACTACTATCGTAATGTTAAAAAGTCAATAATAATTAAGTACCTATTTTTATTTTGAGAGTAAGTAACTACACATAACATTTATCCCGTAGATTTTAAGCGTTTGTCTAGTCACCTCAAGGTATCCTAGGAGACATTCTCGCTCACACATGTATAGAC
>JAEZFR010000511.1 GCA_023417285.1 Bacillota bacterium | reverse complement strand
GTTCCCATACCGAACACAGCAGTTAAGCATCCTAGTGCCGATGATACTTGGTTGGAGACGACCTGGGAAAGTAGGAATCTGCCAGATTTATATCAAGACCTCATGTTAATAGCATGGGGTTTTGTTTGCGTTCAAAAAACATCTTGTGAATGACTAAGGAGGTATGTTATATGCCAGCTGCAAACCATCCAGCATATCTAGAAGAGCTAGAAAGGTGCAGGTATACATTGGAGTATGTAGAATCTAGTTTAGAAAAAGCCATTGAAAAGAGAAATAGAGTAGGAAGCGATCTGGAAAATGTCAAGAGACATTTGAGTGGTGAAAGTAGTGCTGATTATACCAGTATAATTGTAAACACTATTATTCATGACAGTTTAATACTAAAGATCAGAAATCTGTATACCGCAAGAAGTAAGCCTTATTTCGCTAGAATAGATTTTCGTGAAACGGATAGTGAAGTTTTAGAAAAGTTATACATTGGTAAAATGTCATTAGCGAGAGATGAAGATCAGGAAATAATAATAGTTGATTGGCGTGCACCAATAGCAAATCTATATTATGAAGGTAGACTGGGGCCGTCTAGTTATGAATGTCCGGGTGGTACCATTGATGGCAACTTGGAACTTAAAAGGCAGTTTTCTATTAATAATGGAAATCTTGAAGAAATATTTGATATTGATATTACAACTAATGATGAATTCCTACAATCTTATCTGGGGGCAAGTGCTGAAAACAGGCTAAAGGAAATAGTATCTACAATCCAAGAAGAGCAAAATGCCATAGTAAGAGCTGACATGTGGAAACCTCTAATTGTTCAAGGTGTTGCCGGTAGTGGAAAAACGACAATAGCCCTGCATAGAATAGCTTACCTTATATATACTTATGAAAAAAGATTTGATCCCGATAACTTTATGATAATAGCACCTAATAGGTTATTTTTAAACTATATATCAGAAGTGCTACCTGAGCTTGGCGTTGAAAAAGTCAAACAAACTACGTTTGAAGATTTTGCACAAGAACTCATTGGGAAAAAACTGAAAATAACTGATTCTAATGAAAAGCTTAACTTATTCGTTAATAATAACAATACTATAGAAGAAAATAGTCTTAATAATCTTATAAAAAATAGTTCGGTCTTAAAAACATCCATGATTTTTAAAAATATAATAGATGAATATATAGATATAGTTGAAAAGGACTTTATTCCGAAAGAAGATTTATTATTTGGGAAGAAAACGGTAATGACATATGAGCAAATAAACAATCTTTTTATTAAGGAATTTTCCATGTGGCCTTTTGTAAAAAGGTTAAATGAATTAAGGAAGTCTTTATCAACTGCTTTAGCACCAATCAAACAGAAATATATTATGGAGACAAATGCTCAATCTGATTTAAAGGCAGCAAGAATAAAAGAGTACGTTAATAACACCGAAGAGCGTCAACAAAAGCTTACTGAATTGTATGAAAAAAGAGATAATATACTTCAAAAGATAGAGAAACAGGCAAAGACGTTAGTTAAGGATTATATCAGCAGAATTTCTAAGCTAAGCCCTTATCAGTATTATATGGATCTTATGAACAATTCAGATACTTTTCATAAAATTGTGGATAAATATATTGATTCTGAAGAAATTTGTGAATATATGCGGACAAGGACCCTGCAATTACTTATAGATAATAAGGTTGAACAGGAGGATTTAGCCCCAATCATATATCTCAAGTATAAGATATATGGAATTGATGAAAAGATACCTGTCAAACACATAGTAATAGATGAGGCTCAGGACTTTAGCGCATTTCAATTCTATGTTTTAAAGCAAATTGTTAAGGATAGTTCATTTACAATACTAGGTGACCTATGTCAGGGTATACATTCATATAGAGGTATCAGAAAGTGGGGAGAACTGGTAGAGCAGGTTTTTAACAATCAGTGCAGATATATACAGCTTGAGCAAAGTTATAGAACGACAGTAGAAATAATGGAAAGCGCCAATAAGGTCATCTCAAATTTGCAGCACCTAAGGGAATATAAAGGAAAGCCAGTTATAAGGCATGGCAAGGAAGTAGAATTCGTAAGATGTATGGATAACAATGAGATAGCTTCTATTATGACAAATACTATTAATAAGTACAAACAATCAAATTATAAATCTATAGCAGTAATTTGTAAAACATCAGAGGAATGTAAGTACTACTACAATATTCTAAAAAACACATTCTCAGATATAAATGTAGTGACAGGCAATGAGAAGGAGTACCATAGCGGGTTAGTAGTTGTACCATCATTCTTATCGAAGGGTTTAGAATTTGACGGTGTAATCATTGCAAATGCAAATAAAGAAAACTATCCCAAGGACGAACTAGATACTAAGTTGCTGTACGTATCAATGACAAGAGCACTGCATGAAATGACAGTGCTCTATGAAAAAGAAATATCACCTTTGCTCAAATTTTAAATGCCGTAACCTTTTCCTGTAGGCTATCTATTGAAGTTCTTAAGTTCCTAGAT
>JAEZFR010000503.1 GCA_023417285.1 Bacillota bacterium | reverse complement strand
CTATAATTTAGGAATTGGGATAGTAAAACAAGATTTGTATAATTCTCTTTATCTTCTGAAGTTTCCTTAATATAATTATCAATACTATTCGTATAGTTCTTTTTTATAGCATCTATGTGTTTTGATTCAATATCTAAAGTGAGATAAATTTGTAGGACTTGTAATGTGGCCCCAAAGGATAATTTATACGAAAATTTATCGGAAATTTCTGTTTGCTTATAGTTATATAAATATTTATCAGGGCAATAATGTTCCTCTAACGCATTTAGAATACTATGAATAAATTTTTTGCTATTAATTGCTTTACTCATTTCAGCTATTTTTTGTAGTTCCTCAAGTGTTACCGTAGTAAAATCAATATCATATGCTTCAAAATGTTTTTTATATTTCTGCACCAAATCATCATTGAGACTAATATTCTTTTCTCTAGCTAGCGTAAATATATAATATGCAAAATTAATATTTTTAAAATTATCTGGATCATTTATTGTCAAAGAAAAACCCGCACTAGTTTGATCTTCAATATATTGACTCTTCAAGTATAATTTCATATTGTTATTGTTTATTGGGAAATTCTCTAACACTTTCTTATCATCTAGTACTATAGATTCAGTAGGCACTATTTCTCTATTATGACTTCGATTTGATAAAGTAATTATCACGCTACCTAAAATTATTCCTGTGGTTAACAAAATGATATAAATTCGTTTTCTCACATATATTCACCCTTCCACATAATAAGGGACTGGAAAAACCAGCCCCTTATGTAAGTTACATACTACCAAATTACTGTATTGTCGGCAGTACTTAAACTAGCAGATCTTGGAGATTCATCTACTCTAATTGTATATGTTACTGAAGCACTTTGATAATGCCAGTAAATTATCCAAGCCTGTGCTTTGCAAGAAACGGACTCATCCAATTTATACAGTCTAGGATAATCAGATTTAGTATAAGTATCTGAGAGTGTACGGGACGAACTAGATGTTGAACCAGATACGCTACCTAATGGACCACCACTATTTCCTCCTATTGTTAATGACATATTACCAAATTTACTGAACGAATATGTATTTTCATATTTTATTTTCTCACAGTATGACGGTTTTACACCTGGATATTGTCCTGTCAGTGTTCCTGTTGATTTTACGGTATAATTTCCGAACAAACCTGTGGTTGTACCATTAACAGTAGACTTCATATAGAGCGTGCAGTTATATTTTTTTCCTGCTTCATTTTTTATAGAAGCTGAATCTGAATCATTAAGTTTATAAGTTTCAGCTAATACTGGAAGAACATTCAATGACAATATGCAAACCAAAACTAGTAAGAGTGATAAAGCCTTAGAAATTTGTTTCATAATTAGTAATACCTCCTTATATGGTTTAGGCCACATTGATATACATTAATGAGAGTATACTTTATTATCAATTGATAAAACATATTAATTTGATTATTTCGTAGAAACAGCTCCGGTGCTACACCTATGTATGCCCCATGAGATTTCATAATAGCTCAATGGGTTCACAGAGCAGCTCCACCCTATGCTTGGCTTAACTACCTCCACTTCAAGGGTGATTATGTGTCAATAGTGCGCTTTATCGCTGGCTTTAGCCCTTGCTGTTGACTCATAATCACCACTTGAAAATAATTTAAGCATCCAAACATAATAGAGAATTCATTACTTAAACGGGCGGTGCTCAATTGCGTACTGGTGGAGCCGATGACGCGAAATATTCATTAATTATCACTTGATATTAATTTTATAGTACACCCATGCCTTCAAAAATATCTTTTATCTAGAATACCAATGCTTAATTAAATTCACAAAAATTGTTGCAATCAATTTTTGCATATATGTAAAACGCGTATTACAAACATAATTAGTAAATAAAAAAATATGTAAACTATGTTTTATATCACATTAAGTATTCATAGAATCTTTAGCTCTTCCTCATTTATCCGTAATGCCTATATTAAAGATAGGCATAATGTAGTATGATATAATAAATTTTGTGGAGTGGAGAAACCTTTACGTTACCAGAAATAACAATATATAAGAATTCTTCTCCGTTGTAAAACATCAACTCTGGTTTTGTTGCGGAATTATATCAAATAATATATTTCTAATCTTTGACTATCATGTATTTCTACCACTGTATATTTCTTCTTATTGTTAAATATAACAAAATAATCATCTACACAAAAAAGACTCCAAAGCATTATACTTTGCAGTCAAAAATATATATATATAGAAATCACTCAATCATGTCCCTTATTAAGCTCTATATCCCCCATTGACCCCAACATATCAAACTTATTCCCCAATTAGTTTAATTAGTATAATTCTTATTTAAAATAACACTAAATCTATAGCATGTCAATAGTTTTTTCTAATTTACATCAATTTATGTTATATTATTCCAGTAAATAATTTCCTATTGCAAGATGTAATCATTTAAAGAACCTAATCTAAATGGTGAGATATAACACAAGAAGCAATTTTGAACATCAAAAACGCAACTTTTACCCCTGTTTTTAACGAAAATCTACTTTTGTAATGGAGATGCAGTTTGATTTTTACTGAACTCCGTCGTATCATACTTATATAACTGCATCCCAAATGGAGGTCAATTCTCGCTCGACTTTTTTGTAATCGGAGAATCTACCCCTCTCTTCAACATATGAACAGATGCTTGCGACTTACAGGTGTTTTTTAGTAAAGAAGGTTTTAGTTGGATGTCAAGATAGTACTGGTTCACATCCAAGGTTACGCAAAGCCTCTTCTCCGTAGTAGATGATGAATGTTTCGTAGGAACTACGATTATTTAGCTTCTATCTACTACAATATATTTATATTTAATATCCCTTACATTCATTAATGAATTATCCATCTTGTTGCTTAAGTTGTTAGAATGTATGGAGCAATAAGTATGTCGGCTTTCTTTCATGGACTTCGCGTCCGTACAAAAGACTAATAACCAGCTCCTCATTCGCAGCGTTCGTTTTATGCAAGATGAACTACTCAAGGTACGTTCGTGTCACACCACAGTAGATAGAAACATGAACGCAGTCGTTATTGATCCAAGGGTAAAGTATGATTGCTATTCACCTCCCTTATGGTGAGATTATTTCTTCACCATTTGAAAATACACACACTTCCAGCAACATCCAATCTTTGATTGAACAAATCAAATCTAGCGAAGGTGAATCCCGCATAGTTATGGAGCACACTGGTCGTTATTATAAACCACTGGCTCGTGAGCTTTCTATGGCAGGTTTTTTGTAGCTGCCGTAAATCCAAAACTCATGAAAAAGTGTCTTCGACACATCAACACCCCTGCCCCTCAATCTTTGAGGGAAATTTGGGGTTTCTCTTTTTCTCACTTTGTATCATAATAATCTCATGAATACTTTACAGCATATATTTAAAGACCATTATGAAGAAATGTTATATATCCTACATCCTCGCAAATCTGAGCACTTTCGCTCCTAATTAATTTTACTACATCTCCAACATATCATCTACTATTTTTTCCATTTTAACTCTTGTTATGTACAATTTTCTTATAAAAGAATATAGTTTCCCCTTACCCCACATTATTCACACAATATTTACTTGGCATTTTCCTACGTGGTATCAAATATATACTGTCTACTATATTTCATTCCATAAAGTTCTTTTTCAAGCAATCTTACCATTTCCTTTTGTTTTAATGCCTTAATCTCTTTACCACTTAGCCTTTTAAATACAAATAGTTGCATCAGATTATAAGCAATACTCATTACATGCAAAATCGCTTCTATTGCATTCGGATAATGGACAAAGCAATGATCCATTGCTCCATACGTTTTTAATTTATTAAATACTGAATTCTCTATATCCCATCTCTGATGCATTATCTTATATAACGTCTTTAGTGGAATATCAAAATCAGATGTCACTAATAAAATCTGTGATCGATCCGTCACTGACTTTTTCTTTGCAAACTTTACAAATCGAAGTGGCTCTTGTACATTATCCATATAAAACTTCTGTTCGTAGGCCTTTACATCCCTCTCTCGTTTTTCATCGTACCATGTTTCTTTTTCTTTGCTTTGATTCACTTGTGTTTTTACATCTTTTATGCTCTTAATATTGTTTTCTTTCACATGAATTACTGGCGTTATTTTGTTTGCTTTACAATGATTAATCCATCCACTTCCTAACGCTAACGCATCATACACAACTACGTCAACGGTATTCTTATGTTCTTTCGCTACTCTACTTAGTAATCTTTTTGCTACTGTCAATTCCCCTTCTTCTTTTTTACTACTATCTACAGATCCTTTATACAGTTCAAAATCTATAATAAGCCTTGGTTCATTTCCAACTAAGGACATAAATGCTGCACTATGAAAGTAATTAGTTTTCTTATTTCTTACTGTAGTTGTACAACATTTACAGCAACTTTTCTTGTAACTACCAAATAATTTTGTTCCATCTATTGCAGCCACTGTATAACCATCAATTGTTCCATGATCAAAAACTTTATTACGTTTTGCTTTCTTAATTATTCTTTGATTCATCCGCTCTAATCCCATCGTATCAACCACTTTTAAAGTATCGCGAATGGTATCTATTTGAGGTAATTGCTTTTTTCTGCTTACGATTGATTGAAAATCATTACTTCTAATTCTATATTTTAGTTCATTGAAACTTTGGATTCTCATAATAAATCCTAATAGCACTGGTAATACAGTTTCCGCTGTTGTGTAAGAAGGATTTTTTCTCGTATCCTTTAACATCTTCAGTGATTCTTCTATACAATAAACTTTCTTGCTATATTTTATAAACATCTTAAAATAATTTCTTGTCATTCTTTCAATTTGGCCCTTCTAATGAGTAGGCAATGATTATAACCTTAGCGATCAATTGAAGCAAGAAAAAAGCGCGAATTTACGGGTTTTATAAAAAAAGCCTTCAGGTCTTGAATTTTATGAAAAAAACTCATTTTGACCCGAAAGCTCTCTTTTATAGGGGCTTTTTTCTTTTCTATTTTCTTTTTCATCAATGTGCTCGCGTCAGTAGACATGCTTCTTCGTACCAGATTCGGTTCACTTTCCCTGAAACTACAATAGCTCTTGGATTCTGTGCTTTCATTTCGGCATTAAGTTCTTTAATCACTTCGTATGCTTTAGCTCTGGATACGCCAAGATCTGATTTGATAGTGTCTACACCTACAAATAAAGGCAATCTTTCTTCCACCATAGGCTTTTCTCCTTTCATAATTCTCATTTATAATAATTATTAGTATGTACTAAATTTATGAGTATATTATATTATTATTTGCTGTCTATATTAGTTTTTGTTATATTTTTTATTTTTCTGTATAAATATTCCATTTTATCTGTTATAATGGGATCTAGAATTAATTAAAATTTTCATGGAGGTTTGTCATGAGCATATTGGATGGTAATAAAGACAATATCTTTGGAGAACGATTAAAGAATCTGCGTACTGTGATAATGAAAAAAACTCAGAAAGAATTCTCTGAGTTCATGTGCAT
>JAEZFR010000371.1 GCA_023417285.1 Bacillota bacterium | reverse complement strand
CCAAAGGCCTATGTGATGTACCACTTTGTGCCACCTCAGCGGCTAAAGGGGGAAGAAATGAAAAAACGAAATATAATTACGAGTACATTAATTGCAGCTATATGCCTTACTTCTGGGATAGCTTTTAATCACAAAATGTTGAATACCAATGAGTTGCATCCCATGGCACAATGGTATCAGGAAAACCCTGAACAAGTACAAAAGATGCAACAGGAGTTAAGCTCAATAGATTATTCTCTAGCCTATACAGCAGACTTATCTGCTACTAATGATATAGCCGCAACAAGCAATACCATCGTATCAAGGGGTGTTCCAGCACAATCGGAAGCGTCCTCTACTAATTCAAACAGCAGTGCAACTAAACCAAGTACAAATACTAGCTCCTCAAGTAAGCCAAGCACTAACAAACCAAGTGGAAGCTCTAGTTCCTCTAGTACTAGTAAACCAAGTACCAGCAGGCCAAGTACCAGCAAACCAAGTTCAAACTCTAGTTCATCAAGTACTAGCAAACCATCTAGTGGTTCAAATTCTTCATCCGCAGGTACAGCTACTAGCCCTAAGGCTAAAGCAATAATCTCAACAGCAAAAAGCTTCCTCGGGGTACCATATGTATGGGGAGGCCAATCACCATCAGGCTTTGACTGCTCTGGTTATATTAATTATGTTTTTGGCAAGCATGGTATTACCCTGCCAAGAACTGCTGCTGAGCAGTTTAACGTTGGTACGAGTGTATCAAAGAGTAACCTTATACCTGGCGACCTTGTTTACTTTACTACCTACAAGGAAGGGCCCTCCCATGTAGGTATATACCTTGGTAATGGACAGTTTATTCATGCAAGCTCAGGTAAGGAGGAGGTCACTATTTCAAGCTTAAGCTCAAATTACTATACAAGTAGATATATTGGTGCTAAGCGAGTTATAAAATAAGTCTAACAAGTACGTTCTTGTTGGCTGTTAAAATGCAAGCTAATCCTGCTTATGATAGTAGCAGGGTTAGCTTTTTATATACCCTTCATTTTTTATTCCAATTTCTGTACAGTCCCGATGTCGATTTAATAACGTTATTTATGGTTTTAATTTGTCATTAGTAATAGCATTCTGCTATACTATGGGTATATTATATATTTTTGCTAATTAAGGAGATTGATGTTGAGCAGACTTAGTTTAAGAAAATTATCACCAAGGCAAACGATTGTAGTACTAGGTGTATGCATAACAATAGCTATAATGGTGTTCTCCTGCTATTTTTTATTTATACGTCAAAACACTGATAGTAATCTAAGCAATCAAAACATAAATGATCATAAAATAGAGCAGGAAGTTAAACACCCTTACATATATATTGATGTCGGCCATGGTGGCAACGACCCTGGCGCTGGCAAAGCACCTGTTGTTGAGAAGGATCTAGTTCTTGATATATCGTTGAAACTCAAGGATGAGCTTGAATTAAGAAGTATTTCATGTTTCATAAACAGAGAAGATGACAGAGATATAAGCCTCAGCGAGCGTGTAGAACAGGCTAATTCTTTGGATTGCAGCTTATTTTTAAGCGTTCACATTGATTCATTTAAAAATAGTCAACCAAGTGGGGTATCCACATTATATAACCCCTATTCCGAAATATCTGCCCAGTATGCAGAAATTATGCAAAGCCACATAAAAAATCTTGGTATGAAAGATAGGAATACCATACCAAGAAGTGATCTATATGTGTTAAGGTTGACCGAAATGCCCGCGATACTACTCGAACTTGGTTTTATCTCAAACCCACAGGATGTAAAGTTTTTAACAAATGAAGATTCAGTAAAAAAACTTGTTACCTCTATAGCAGATGGTATTGAAGAAATAAATTCTGTAAAGTAACCCTGGTTATGCTATAACAAATTCCTCGCCTGTTTATGTGGAAAATGGCTTACCGCTCTTGTTCCTTCAGGAAATCTGTTAACACCTTAATTATCTCCTCCTTATCACTCAAGGAGAATATTTTTTGCTTAGTTTGAGCAGCACTATGCATTCCCTTTATATACCAAGCAATGTGTGATCTCATCTCTAAAATGGCTGTTCTTTCACCCTTTAGTGCTATAAGCATGTTCATGTGGCGTATAATAGTATTTATCTTGTCCTGAGCTGTTGGGCCTTGTATGATTTCACCAGTCTCCAAGTATTTTACTACCTTTTGGAAAATCCAGGGATTACCCTGTGCCCCTCTTCCTATCATTATTGCATCGCATTGTGTATGCTCCATAATAGACTTTGCATCCTGAGGTGTTACAATATCTCCGTTGCCTATAACAGGAATACTAAGTGCCCTTTTTACATCCCTGATAATGTCCCAGTCTGCCTTGCCGCTATAGAACTGCTCTCTTGTTCTACCATGTACAGCTACAGCACTTGCTCCGTTCTCCTCCACAACCTGAGCTATTCTGACTGCATTGACATTCTCGTCGTCCCAGCCCTTTCTAATTTTAACGGTAACAGGCTTCTTTGTGCAAGATACAACCTTTTTGACAATCTGTCCTACCAACAATTCATTTTTCATTAATGCACTACCTTCACCATTTTTTGTAATCTTAGGTGTAGGGCAGCCCATATTTATATCAATTATAGCTGCATCTGAGTTATCAAGCCTAGCTGCGACTTCACCCATAATATCAGGATCAGATCCAAATATTTGAACACCTGCCGGCTTTTCTACATCATCAAGCAGAGTAAGCTTCTCACTTTTTTCATCATTATAGTGCATTCCCTTTGCACTCACCATCTCGGTGTATACAAAGCCACAGCCCTGTTCTTTACATAGAATTCTAAATGGCATATCAGTTACGCCCGCCATTGGTGCCAAAAATACTTTATTTTTAATTTCAACATTTCCAATTTTCACTTTGTTATTCCTCCGTGTTAAAATGCAGTATTATTATACCACGCTAATTGCTTAAACAACCAAGCTATTTTAGTAAACAGCAAGTTATTTAGTAAACAGCAAGTTATTTTAGTCCAGCCAAGTTATCATCTACTTAATAACGAAAATTTCAATAATAAAAAAGGACTAAGCCCAGTTCAATAACCGGATTCAGTCCTATAAAGTAGCTTAATTTAATGTCTAGCTTTTTGGTTCAGTTCACTTATTTATTTCTTCCTTTATTTATTTTCACCTTCTTAAACACCAAACTCACTGGCTTGGCAAACACCTCTTTGAATACTATTATCTTTTAGTTTTAAGTATAAATTCGCAAAAGAAGTTTCCATATAAGGGGTTAGCCACAAGTATCCAATACCAAAAGTAAATGCTGCTAATATAGCCCAACCAATAAAGCTAAGATACATCACAAAAATATCAGCCTTATATCCATCTGTCATTCTCATGCTGATTTTTAGGGCTTCTGTTGGCCTTACATTTGGGTTATCGGCAAGGATATATATAGTCTGAGAATATGCTAAAGATTTAATAATTCCAGGTATAATAAAAAGCAGTGACCAAAGCCATGTCCATAATTGCATCCAAAGTACTGTACCCAATGATTTTGCTAAGTTATTAAATCCTAAGAAGAGACTGCTTATCTGTGGCTGGTCGGAAAACTTTACAAAGTTTAAAAATGTAATTTTTAATCCAACCATTATAGGAGGCATGAGAACAATTAACGCAGCAAAACCAATTAATGGAATGGCCCCTATACCTGATATTGCGCCGGAAATAGCTGTAAATACCAGGGCACAAACTACTGCCATGCCCCAATTCCCTCTTAAACGAGCCTTTGCATTTTCTTTCAACTCTTTACGATCAAACATTACGACTCTCCTTTACCAATTAATAATTAAAGTCCCCTATTTTATACTGGTGATATGCTATAATATGAGCTTAAATTATAACATATGTATATTATAAGTATAAATTATATCATATGTATATTATAAATATAATTATAAAATATGTATATTATATGTGTAAATTGCAACATATGTATACTATAAGTATAAATATATATATGATAATCATTTTTAAACATTTTTTTGCTGCAGATATTTGCCGTCTATAGATGTTGTATTTATAAATAATCAGACACCAATCATGATTACCACTGTATCAAGATTGGTGTCCTGTTTTGGCGTCCCGAACAGGAATCGAACCCGTACTAGTGGAACCGGAATCCACTGTCCTATCCGTTAGACTATCGAGACATATTAATAAATATACATAAAGTATACTTAAGGCTTACTATTAAATTGTATCAAAAATTTATCATCAGCGCAAATGCTATAAATAGAGTGAACTTAATGAAAATCCCTTATTACCTTTACACCTTAAAGAAACAGCATTACTTTATTAATAAGAAAACCAAGTACTGTACCTAAAAGCTCATTCCATAATACCACTAGCAAAAATACAAGTAACTTTGCCTCACTTTTAATCTTGAAAAACACTCCAAGAGCTCTTGTAATAGCACAGTTAAACCACAAATAGCTCAGAATAGCCATTGCACTGATTGCAAGATAAGCCAAATATGATGGGGTTACATTGCTAGAAATATAATATATTAT
>JAEZFR010000367.1 GCA_023417285.1 Bacillota bacterium | reverse complement strand
TTAATGTAGAGTTTAGGTGTAAGTTGTAGAAAATTATGGTATAATACTCAGTGTATAAATGAATAAAAAAGATGATCATAAGAAGAGAGCAGGAGATGAAAAGATGAATCTAAAAAAGCGTCTGAGGATAGCATTCTTGATCATTATAATCTTACCGATTATGCTTGCTTTTTTGATTGGGAATATGATTATCAAGTATCAGTTGGCATCTATACAGGAAACCTATAAGATTGAAACTAATTCAGTGCAAACATTTATGAATCCCTTGCAGATTCTAAATCGAGTTACGAGGGATGTCTTCAATCGAATTAAGTTATATGCAATGACAACACCTTATTTTTTGGAGGATATGGAATTAATCAATGCTCTGAATGATGAATTAAAAGATAAGTACTCCTTTCTTGTAATAAAAAAGGGGGATGAGATCATTTATGAAGGTGATCCTGAAAAATTTGCAATAATTCGTAGCAGTATTGAGCGTTATGGTTCCCACGATACTGAAGTGGATGGAGGATACTATGTCAGTGGGAAGAATCCTGTTCTTATCAAACAGCAGGAGTATAAATGCGCTGATGGAACAATGGCCACGATATTGATAATTACTGATATTGACACGGTAATACCACAGGTCAAAACCTTTGCGATTCAAGCAATTTTATCATTAATCTTTATCATAATAATAACAGCTTTCTTTCTTATCATCTGGCTGTATCGAGGAATTATTTACCCGTTAAATGTACTGAAAATAGCGACTAAAGAGATGAAGGAAGGGAACTTGGACTACTCCATTCATATGAATTCAGATGATGATATCAGTCAATTATGTGCTGATTTTGAAGAAATGAGAATTCACTTGAAGGAGCTGATTGAAGTAAAGATGAAATATGAAGAAAACTCGCGGGAGTTACTAAGTAATATTTCTCATGATTTAAAGACTCCGCTTACTACGATTAAAGGGTATGCAGAAGGTATTATTGATGGTGTAGCCGACACACCAGAAAAACTTGATCGGTATGTGAAAACCATTTATCATAAGGCAAGTGATATGAGCTCTCTTGTAGATGAACTATCCATGTATTCAAAGATAAACAACGATGCGATGCCATTTAACTTTAGAGTTATTGATGCTCGTGAATACTTTAATGATTGTGTTGATGAACTTGCTTTTGAAATGGAAGTGAAAAAACTTCAATTTTCATATCAAAATGATGTGTCAGAATCGTGCAAGATTATTATAGATACAGAACAAATGAAGCGAGTGATCCATAATATCATCAATAACTCGGAAAAATATATGGATAAGGAAGATGGAAAGATCGAAGTTCGCGTCAAAGAATTAAGTGAGTATATACAAGTAGAGATAGAGGACAATGGAGCAGGAATTGATCAAAAGGATTTACCATATGTATTTGATCGCTTTTATCGTGCTGATTTATCACGAAATTCAAGTAAAGGCGGCAGTGGACTCGGATTAGCAATTGTACGAAAAATCATTGAGGAGCATGGAGGAAGTATCCGTGCGTCAAGTAAATTATTAGAGGGAACAACCATTTATTTTACAGTTATGAAATGGTCAGAAAAAGCAATGGAGGAAACTAAATTTTGTAAGATAAAGAAAGAAATGATTCTTCAAGTAAAGGATTAGTGGTGGAGGGATTACATGGACAAAATATTAATCGTAGAAGATGAACAGGCAATTGCAGAATTAGAGAAAGATTATCTTGAACTCTCTGGATTTGATGTAACAATTGAAAATAGTGGGGACAAAGGTCTTGAGCAAGCACTATCAGGAGATTATAAACTAATCATCCTAGATTTAATGTTACCTAAAGTAGATGGCTTTGAGATATGTAAGAAGGTTCGTGAAGAAAAGAATATTCCTGTGATTATGGTCTCTGCAAAAAAAGATGACATCGATAAAATTCGTGGTCTTGGTCTTGGAGCAGATGATTATATGACAAAACCATTTAGCCCAAGTGAGCTTGTAGCAAGGGTAAAAGCTCATCTTGCAAGATATGAGAGGTTACTTGGTAGTGGAATAAAAGAAAATCAGGTAATTGAAATCCGAGGAATTAAGATTGATAAAACTGCACGTAGAGTCTACATCAACCAAGAAGAAAAAGCCTTTACGACAAAGGAGTTTGATTTACTTACTTTTTTGGCTGAGAATCCAAACCATGTTTATACGAAGGAAGAGTTGTTCCAAGAAATCTGGGATATGGAATCGATTGGCGATATCGCAACGGTTACCGTTCATATCAAGAAGATACGTGAAAAGATCGAAGCAAATACATCAAAGCCGCAGTATATCGAAACAATCTGGGGAGTAGGCTACCGATTTAAGGTGTAAGAGAAATAGAAAACGTTTTTTGCTTGTTGGTATCTTGCAAGTTAATCATATGAGATACTGTGCTTGATGTGCAGTATCTTTTTTCAAAGGGGGATAGATGCGATGAAAAAAAGATTGTTATATTCAGGTATCATAGCAATTGTAATAACAGTAGTATTATGTGGGATTAACTGGATCAAAGGTGCCATTTCAGGTGAGATTTGGGGTATGAAGTTTTCTGGAGGGGAGCATGTAGCATGGTATGGATTTGGAGTCTTGAAAGAGAAATCTTATCCAATATTCCCAATAGACAAGCCAATTGCCTCGACATCTAGATTTTCTATCGAACCGATTTCATTGTTCTGTACTTTATTGATTGTCTTTATATTTGTATTACTTATTTGGACTGTTAGTGCAAAAGTGAGTAAGAAACACGTTTGACATTACATATAAACTGCTATATAATGGTAATGCTGAAGTAGAAGGAATTCCCTGATAAAGAAGCGCTTAAACCAGTTCATTCTAATATGACAGATTTTCTGATTAAAAGAGGAACTATATAATTAGCGTATCTAGCTTTTGAAGTGTTTTTTATACTCTTCAGAAGCTTTTTCTTTCACTTTGCACCATTAAATGAAGTTTAGGAGGTCTTGAAAAATGAGAAAGAAGTCCAGTATACTTATGAGCACATTAGTATTAAGTGTAGTTTTGCTTGCAGGATGTTCAAAAACAGAGAACACGAAGAAAACCGACGCTGCAGCAACGATGGAACCAACCAAGGGAGTGACGGAGGAGCTAACACAAAGTCCAACCCAGGGAGTGGAACAAGAACCAGCCAAAGAAAAAATGACCCTTCAAGTTGCAGCATTAAAAGGGCCAACAGCGATGGGACTTGTATCAATGATTAACTTAAGTGAGCAAGGAATGACAACGAATAACTATGAGTTAACAGTTGCGGGAGCTGCAGATGAAATTACTGCAGGTATTCTAAAAGGAGATTATCCAATTGCTACCGTTCCATGTAATCTTGCATCTGTATTATATACAAGGAGTAATGGTGGAATAAAAGTCGCTGGGATTAATACTCTTGGTGTATTATACATAGTAGAGACAGGTGATGCCATTCAGAGTATTGAGGATTTAAAAGGAAAGACGATTTATTCTACTGGGAAGGCTACAACTCCAGAGTATACGCTTAACTATCTTTTAAGGTCCCATGGAATTGACCCTAATAAGGATGTTACTATTGAATATAAATCAGAAGCCACCGAAGTAGCAGCGATTCTAAGTGAGGCAGAGAATGCGGTTGCAATGCTACCTCAGCCTTATGTTACAACAGTTATGATGAGTAATGATAAGGTGAGAATTGCCTTAGATGTGACCAAGGAATGGGAAGAGGTAAGTGAAAATGATAGCACCGTCATTACAGGTGTTGTAGTTGTAAATACAGCTTTTCTAGAAGAGAATAAGGATGTCGTAGATGCCTTCTTAGCAGAGTACCAAACCTCGGTTGCGTATGCAAATGAAGAAGTAGAAGCAACTTCAGAACTGATTGAGAAGTATGGAATTATAAAGAAACCCGTTGCAATGCAAGCGGTTCCGTATTGTAATATTGTCATGATTCAGGGTGATGAGATGAAGACTAAGATGAATGGGTATCTTCAAGTACTATTTGATCAGGAGCCAAACTCTGTTGGGGGAAGTATGCCTGATGATAATTTTTACTATATACCATAATGTCATTACTAAAAAAGGCTAAAAACATAGCAAACAGCCGCTTTACAAATTTTCTTTGTAAAGCGGCTGTTTTATATACATTTTAATGAAAAGAGCGTTCATATTCCCCATCTTATGTGCGTGCCTTGGTTAATAAACCTTCACGAAGTAGTTTAAATGGTGCAGGGCCAAAATCTAAATAGTATTTATGGAAATTCTTCAATGAGAAGTTATCCCCTTGAACTTCCTTTGCAAGTTCCTTCAATTCCATAATTTCAATATAACCAATGGAATATGGTAGATAGATTCCGGGTTCTGCCAGTATGGAATAGTAGATACTTTCAGCATCTTCCTCTGAAAGGACGTAGTTCATCCAAAACTTCACTGTCTTTTCTTTTGTCCAGCCATCGTAGTGGATACCGATATCGGTTAGTGAATAGAGGCAGTGAATCGCTATCATATTAGCTTGAAGGAATTTGGCTAGGTTATCGTTTAATTTTGCAAGTTCATAGGAATAACAT
>JAEZFR010000346.1 GCA_023417285.1 Bacillota bacterium | reverse complement strand
GTGTTATACTGCTAGCACCTGATGTTGTGCTTAAAACAACAGTTTTACTGAAGCTTTCGTTAATGGGATCACTTTTGGTTGTATTTTTGTTTTTATTGAAACTCTTTGTATTGCAAACAGAAAAAGTCTGGACGTAATTATTTTGACCATTTTTATAGGGGCTGTAAGTTCCAACAATAATTGAACAAAAGCAAACTACTAACACAAGTATGGTTGTTAGAATATAAAGAAGAACTCTATTATTTTTCATTTCTCACCTCATAATATATAAAGATAAACTGGCTTTCACATATGTCTAAGAATACTAACCCGCTAGGAAATATTCTTCAAGCACATTATCCTAGCATATATGCATGAAATATACTAATGCACAAATATAATTCTCCACTACGGAAGCACCTTAGCTACTATATATTTGTAAATATACTTCGTAATTTATTCTCTATGATATCAATTATTTAAATTAATTTCAAACAATTGGATATAAATTATGTTTGGCTGGATTATTTGAGAAATAAAAAGGGACTACTACAAAAACTAATTTATTCACTAGTTTTGTACAATCCCCTCTTGCTGTTAAAAGCCTATTTTCCAACTCTATTTTAATGTAATATAAACTGTGTTGCTTTTAGCGTCCCATTTATAGCTGCCCGAAACTATTTTAGCTAAGTCCTGAGCAGATATATAACTCAAATAATTAATTATATCTATATAGGTACTTAGTTTAACTACTTTTTTATTTACAGTAACAGTGTTAACCTTTGCGATGGCAAAATTAATTGTTATAGTTGTTGTTCCCTTTGTTGCCGTTAATGTTTGCGCTTTTGTGTCCGCTTTTATTTTGTAGCCTAAATTAACTAAAGTTTCTTCAAGTGGCACCATCACAACCTTATTTAATAGAACTGCCGGATCAAAAGCCTTCTTATTATTTACCATTACGGATATTTGCTTAGAGTCTTTAAGCTGGGTAAATAAGCGTTTACCCGAGTAGTCTACATAAGTTGTTTTAAATTTGCAATCATCATTATAGTCTGAGTAATGTATTCTTATCATCTTTTCATCGTCATACTTAACAATTTGAAAAATTTCCTTAAGACTCATGTATGAGTCATCTGTTACAAATGTCTTTCCATTTTTTTGTAACTGTATCATATGACCACCATTAGCTACAGAATCAATAACTACAAACCCATCCCCTAGGTCATACTCTGAATAATCCCATGTTATTCCTTTGATATCTGGATCTGGCTTGGTATAAGTTTTAACACGATTGTAAATATCTAGAACGGGTTTACCTTTTGATAAAGTCATAAACTTATAGTTTGGATATGTTTTTGGCGCTTTTGCATTTTTGCTGTCCACATCTATAAAATGTTTAGTCTCACCATTGCTGTCAATTATTTGTGCTACACCACCCACAAAGTCATATGCGTTGCTACAATTTTTAGGAGTTAAAACTATCTCACCTTTAATGTTAACATAAACAAATTTGCCTGTGTTGCTTACAGGGTATAGCTTAGTATCTTTTTGATTGACCTCTGCTGCTACGGTTAATTGTGTCATGGACATTATAATAATACTTAATACCAATGAAAAAAGAACTAACTTTCGAAATCTCATACTCATATAATAAAACCTCCATATAATAATTTGAGTTCAAACTAAATTATATACAAAGCAACAAATTTTGTAAATAAAATGAACATTTTCCATATAAAACTAAATATTACTAGCTTTTATTTCAAAATTTATATAAAATATAGATAATTCTATTAGGTTTTTTGGAGGTGATTGCTTTTGACAAGCAACGTTCACCAGGGCCATCGACTTCGAGTCAAAGAGAGGTTTCTCAATGAGGGGCTGGATTCTTTCAGTGATCATCAAATTTTAGAACTTTTACTTTTTTATTGTATTCCAATGAAAGATACAAACGACCTTTCTCATGCCTTGATTCAAGAGTTCGGTACCTTGGATAAGTTATTAGAGGCTAATCCTAAGGATATAAGCCAAAGATGTAAAGTAAGTGAAAATACAAGTATTCTTATCTCAATGATTCCCCAGCTAACTAGGCGTTATCTAAAATTGAAAAGCGGAGAAAAGCCCATGCTAAATAGCTCTTCAAAAGCTGGTGATTATGCTGTGGCACTGCTTACAGGAAGGGTATATGAGGGTTTTTATGTTATTTGTCTTGATTCACAAAATAGAGTGAACCATGCAGAGCTTGTTCATGAAGGTACAATAAACGAAGCACCTGTCTATCCTAGGCTTATTGTAGAAACAGCGTTGAGGCATAGAGCCAATAGTATTATTTTGGCTCATAATCACCCTGGAGGTACATTGCAGCCCTCATTGGCTGATGTTGAAATTACAAAAAAAATAATAACAGCACTAGAACCCATATCTATTAAGGTAATTGATCATATTATTGTTGCCGGTGATAGCTATTATAGTTTTGCAGAAAAAGGGCTAATGGCAAAATAAAGGCAAAAATTATGGTTTTTACTGCAGAAGTATGGCTTTTTTGGCATTGTTGTATTATTCTGATAGAGTAGTATAATTTTTTACTTACTGAGGTAGCGAGATGAGTAATACTATTCTTGTTGTAGATGATGACATACTAATTACTAATTCATTGAAAATGCTGCTAAATGCTGCTCTAAAGTACAATGTAATTACATGCAATGATCCCTTGGAGGCTTTGAATATATTTAAAACGAACAAGGATATAGACCTTGTACTTAGTGATTTTATGATGCCAAATATAGATGGTATTACCTTATTGAAGGAAATACGAAGCATCAACAAAAACGCTATAACCATACTGCTGACTGGCTATTCTGACAAGGACAGTGCAATAAAAGCAATAAATGAAATTGGTATCTATTATTATCTTGAAAAGCCTTGGGATAATTCCAACTTGATTAAAATATTACAGAATGGTCTAGAGAAAAAAAGGCTTGAAAGTGAGTTGTGTACCAAGCTTGAACAACTGGAGAATAGTCAGAAGGAAATTCAGCGTCTATACGTATTACTAGAGGAAGAGCATAATAAAACCCTTACTCAGAATGAAACACTTGAAAGAATAGTTAGTGAAAAAACAAGGTCCATGCAATCACTCATGGATAACGCGGGACAGGGCTTTTTATATTTTGGGCTTGACCTTTTAATAAGGCCAGAGTTTAGTTCTGAATGCATAAATATATTGGGTGAGCAGATAGAAGGCAAGAACTTTGTTAATTTTCTATTCCCTGAAGATTCAAAGGAAAAAGAACTTTTAATTTATGCTTTGAATGAGATGTTAGGAGAAGCGAAGGAAGATTTATCTGACTTACAAACGCTATACATACCCCTACTTCCAGACGAGATTATCATTAGGGATAAGGTTATACATATCGATTATAAGCCTATTACTGACTATCGCAATCAAAAATTGATGATGGTAGTGCTTACAGATATTTCAAGAAATAAAATACTTGAAGACGAGATAAAAAAGGACCGAAATGAGCTTGCAATGATAGTTAGTGCTGTTATTAATAAACGAGAGTTGCTGGACAGCATTAGGGACTACATTGCCTATTGCAGTTCACTAGAAAAGCAAATTTTTGAGGAATGCAGCTGCTCGCAAAATAGAATTACTTCTATTTATAGAACATTTCATAATTTTAAAGGTACCTTTGCACAGCTACAGTTAGTAAATGCTCCAAAACAATTACACCATATGGAAAGTGAATTGTTTAAGCTTAAGGACTGTGGTCAGCAAGTAAGCAAGGAGCATATTAGAGATTATTTAAAGAACAAGGATCCACTCAAATTTATAGAAGAAGATATTAATACACTAAAAAGAATATTAGGAGACGATTACTTCTTAAACGGTGGTTCTGTTCAAATATCTAGCAAAGATTTAGAACGAATGAAAAATAGAATTCTTTTGGCGGTGCAGCCTAGTAAATACCCTATCGTATACAATGAGTTTGCAGAACTGGAAATGTGCTCTTTACATGATATGCTCAAATCAATGTGTAATTATACTGTTGGACTCGCCTCTCAGCTTGGTAAATGCATTGAACCATTTGAAGTAAAAGGGCCAGATATTATGATTGATTGCCTGCACTACAGACAATTTGTAAAGTCATTAGTAAATATATTTAGAAATATGGTTTACCATGGAATTGAGTGCCCTGATGTAAGGCTTGAAGCGGGCAAATCAGAAGTAGGGGTAGTGGCTTGTAG
>JAEZFR010000331.1 GCA_023417285.1 Bacillota bacterium | reverse complement strand
TTCCCATACCGAACACAGCAGTTAAGCATCCTAGTGCCGATGATACTTGGTTGGAGACGACCTGGGAAAGTAGGAATCTGCCAGATTTATATCAAGACCTCATGTTAATAGCATGGGGTTTTGTTTTATTATAGAGAACAAAATATAAATAATGTTGTTTTTAATGATAACAATATAAAATAATTATGAAAATAAAAATCCAGTAGAAAGTATTAAAGAACATACTTACTGCTGGATTTTTGGCATTAGATTATAATATTGTTTGATTTAAGAATTAACTCCTGAGTTAGATTAAGTTAAACTCCTGTATCTGCATTTGTGTTCCTAGCCGCATTCTTTGCAGCCCTAGCCTGCTTCTTTGTCATTTTAGGAGCCTTCTTTGAACTTCCTTTATCACCCATAATATCACCTCCACAAGAATTTCTTTATGGAGAGTATTACCAAATATTAAATGGATTATAACAGAGTAAAAGAGTACATATAAAAAATAACTATTGATAATTGCGGGACTTCTTTTCTGGTTGTAACACGGTAAAAGAGTACAATTATCTAATATACACTGTGCCTACTTTTTTATCATACCAATAGGAGTACTGCTTGGTAATAATTGTATCAAGCAGTGGAAGTAGCTTTTGAGAAATCAACTTAAGGCTCAGATATTTTTTATTGTTATAAGCTATTGTATCTTGTAAGTTAATATCTGTAATCTTAAAAATGTTTTTAGCATCTGTTATATCAATATAGCACTCATTGTTTAAAGTAATAATATCTGATAATGGGTTGGTTAACTCATCTTTATAGATTAGTGATATTTTGCTGGTTTTATCTAGACTTCCCTGTAGCTGAAGTAGCTTTGCCAGCCTAAGAGGGACGTACTTGTTTTTTGACCATATTGATGAATACATAGACCATTCAACTGGCTTGGTTATACCACGCTTTCCTCCTACTTCAATAGTGAAGGCTGGTATATTGAGTACTGACACCGCCCAATCCTTGAAGCCTGAACCAGATAGAGAAGAGGAGGGGCTTACCAAAGAGTAACCTGTCACCTTCGAAAGCTCTTTTGCAAACTGGTTATCCCTCTTGAGTTGATCACCCTTTTGCCCATAATACCAGTAAATAATATCACCTGCGGCATGGTATGATACTGCCACATCAAAACCAAGATTTTCGCATAATGCCTTAATGGCCAGTGTTTCAGGTTGTGAAAAGGGTTTATCGCCAGTAGCATACTTCTTGCTATACTCCCAGTTTATATCATAGTCATGATTGAGATTAACCTTATTTGCATTCCAGTAGTAACCTGGTGATTTATTTACACACACCTGTACACCGTCGGGGTTAACTAGTGGCATGAAGTAGAAGGACACCTTATTATCAAGTAAATCCTTCACATTTACTCCGTCAATGACATTGTTTTTATTAGAATAGCTTTCTAGTAGAAGCTGTATCTGATTGAGCGTTATAATAGTGCCAATATATTCTCTAGGATGATGGGTAGCATTAATAAATATTTTTAATGGGCCATTTCCAACCTTGAGCACAGGAAGCTGACGCTTTTCTACCGAATAGCCAGAATTAAAAAGATATGTAACCGAACGATATTTCTTTTGGAATTCGCTTAACCTAATAAGAGTGTCTTGATAAACATTCTTGCTTTTATAAATTTGGTTAAAAGATTTAGAATATGTAATGTTTAAGGCATCGGGTTTGTTTAAGTTCTCAATGTTTGTGGTGCTAACAATACTTAATTTATTAGTATTTGCTGCATTCACTAAGTTTGAATTCAAAGGTAATAACATAATAATTAGAATACTCACTATTCTCTCTACTGTTTTCAATGCAGTCCTCCTATGTATATGAGTATTGGGTGCAAAATATCCATTGAGATATCCTACTTTTATATTATTAGTATAGGTACCAAAATTCAAGCTAAAATATTATATGTTTGCCTACAACACCGGATATTTCGACATTTATATAGACTGTACTTTCACTGGACATGCACCCATCCATATACATTCTACACGATTTATTTCTTGACACGACAGATTTATCAATAAAATTCTGGCTAGCAGTCTCATTGATAATAATAGCTCTACCTTGAGCAGATATAGTTCTAAATGAGTTTTTGCGATGCTTCTGACGATATGACTCCATAATATATATATTTATATGGGGATTACGCTTTATATTAGCAAAAGTTTGACAGTCTGAATTAATCATCATGTAAAAAAAGAGAGTGTCTTCTTTAAAATTATAGCTGTACATAGCAGTTGAGATATGTGGATCACTAAACTCAGATACGGTGCCAACACTACAATATATATTATTCTCAAGTACCTCCAGCATTTGATTTTGGTTTAAATATAAAAAACAGTTCTTAGAACATATATCAGTTGTACCATTATTCCATATTGTTTTCGGGATATCGCAAATATTAGCAGGACATGAATCATTTTCTATTAGTGATTGTATTTGCAAGGTTGCCTTATTGTAAGGATACTGATTTTTTCTTTCCACGGGACGGGAGTGATTTTCCATTTTACAGACCCTCTTTTAAATTTCCTTGATATGTTTGCTAATTTTAGAATATGCGGTAGATTTCTTATTTGACAGCTATTTCATGAATTTTTAAATTTTAGCATTATTTTTTGGGGGGATTGAAGCCAATATATATATAAATAGCGTAGAAAAGCTCTGACCACACGTATAATCAGAGCTTCTCTAGAGGATGTATAAAAATAGACTAAAGGACGATTTTAAGTCCTTGAAAATGGCCTAAAATGAAGGATGTCTTGTCAAAAATTATATGCTTGCATGAATAAGGATATCTTAACAAGCTATTCTTCAAGATTAGAAGAATGCTTAAGACAAGGGTGTTCATCCATCTCAAATAAGTCATTTGTATTTAAACTAATGGATGCATACTTACATATGTACGATTTGTTCTCTTCACAGTGGGAACCGATAGCAGTTGGATGGATATAGTTGCAATCTAGACAATGTAACATAATAGAACCCTCCTTATTGATAATTATTTAACAAGCTATGCATTTATAATAATACATATTTAATAGAAATGCAAGAGTTTTTTTAAATAATTGCATAAAAAATTTTAAGGTATAGAATATCACATATTAATGCACTATATTACATTAAATTTAATATTTTTTGAATTAATATACGCTACTACTTGCAAAAAGATGGTAAATTGAAAAAACAATTTAGTATAAAATAAGGATTATAATTTAGATTAAGGATTATAATTTAGATAAAAAAAGGGCAAAAAAGCTCCGACAGCATATGTTGCGCTATCGGAGCTCTTAAGAGGATTTATAAAACAGAGCGATAATAGTTTAGTTTATTTCCCTAACACTGCCATAGCCTTAGAAACTATGTTTTCAGCAGTGAAGCCGAAGTATGGGAATAACTTGTCAGCAGGGCCTGATGCACCAAATGTATCTATGCAAACAACATCTCCCTTAAGTCCAACATACTTGTGCCAGCCAAATGAGGATGCAGCTTCAACAGCAACTCTTGCAGATACCGAAGAAGGAAGAACACTCTCCTTATATTCCTTTGACTGTCTTTCGAAAAGCTCCCATGAAGGCATACTTACAACTCTTGCATCAATACCTTTAGCTTGAAGCTCCTTACCAGCTTCTAAAGCTTGGTGAACTTCAGAACCGGAAGCCATCAATATTATTTCTGGAGTAGCATTCTTGCTATCAAGTAGTGTATAAGCTCCCTTAAGTGCTATCTTGCCGTCTATATCAAGTACTGGCAGGTTCTGGCGTGTAAGTGCCAATGCAACAGGTGCATCTTCACTAGTAATAGCAGTGTACCAAGCAGCAGCTGTTTCATTTGCATCAGCAGGTCTCATAACGATAAAGTTAGGAATACTTCTAAGTGAAGCAAGCTGTTCAATTGGCTGGTGGGTAGGTCCATCTTCTCCAACACCGATACTGTCATGAGTTAATACGTAAGTTACTGGAATCTTCATAAGTGCTGATAATCTCATAGCACCCTTCATGTAATCACTGAATACAAAGAAGGTTGCACAATATAGCTTAAGACCACCGTATACTTGCATTCCGTTTGCGATAGCAGCCATTGCATGTTCTCTAACACCAAAATGGAGGTTTCTACCTGAATAATTATTTGTCAGGAAATCTCCTGCACCCTTCATAACAGTCTTGTTTGAAGGACCAAGGTCAGCTGAACCCCCAACCATATTTGGAATTTTTGCTGAAAGATAGTTTATCAAGTCGCCGGACACTGCTCTAGTAGCATTTGCCTTTTTATCAAACTTCCAGAACTCTTCATCTGCAAGCAAAGCTTCTTTGATATCCTGGTTGTGCCACATATCCCATTCAGCTGCAAGTCCTGGGTATTCAGCCTTGTAAGAAGCAAAAAGCTTATTCCAATTTTCTTCTGCAGCTTGTCCTGCAGCCATAATTTCCTTCATATGAGAGGCAACTTCATCTGATACCAAGAAATCTGAATCCTTAGGTATACCAAGGAATTCTTTTGTGATTCCAAGGCACTCTGCTCCTAATGGCTCTCCGTGAACAGAAGCGCTGCACGCTTTTGGTGAACCGTAGCCGATTTGTGTCTTTACGATAACTATTGATGGTGCAGAAGTATCCTTCTTCGCAGCATCTAAAGCTGCGTTTATAGCATCTAGGTCATTTCCGTCTTCTACTGTGAGAACCTGCCAGCCATATGCTTCAAATCTCTTTGCAACATCTTCGGTAAATGCAATTGAGGTACTTCCTTCAATTGTTATATTGTTGCTATCATATAATAGTATAAGCTTGCCCAGTTTAAGAGTTCCCGCAAGAGAAACAGCTTCACAAGCTACACCTTCCATGAGACAGCCGTCTCCACAAAGCACATAAGTATAGTTATCAACAACGTTGTAGCCTGGCTTGTTGAACTTTGTCGCTAAAAATTCTTCTGCCATTGCCATACCAACACCGTTTGCAATACCTTGTCCTAGAGGACCGGTTGTGATTTCAACACCTGCTGTATGCTTGTACTCAGGGTGTCCAGGGGTTTTACTTCCAAATTGTCTAAAATTCTTGAGATCCTCTATTGAAACATCATATCCAAAGAGGTGAAGCAGTGAGTAGAGCATTGCGGAGCCATGTCCCGCTGATAATATGAAACGGTCTCTGTTTGACCAGTCTGGGTTCTTAGCATTGTGCCTTAAATGCTTTGCCCAAACAGAATATGCTATTGGAGCAGCACCCAACGGTAATCCAGGATGTCCGGAATTTGCTTTTTGTACTGCTTCAGCAGAGAGCACTCTAATAGTATTCACACATGCTGTATCAATTTTGTTCATTTCGTTCCTCCTAACATGTCTTTTTCTCCATTTATCATACTAACACAAATATCCAATAAATAAAGCAAAATTTTTAAAAGTGTAATATAATAATAACATTTTTCAAAATAATGCTAATACTAGTAAATATTTTGTAGGTGTTTAAGAAATAAGCACCAAAGTATGATAGTTGGAAGGCTTTTATATTAATTTTAGTATATACAAATAGTAAGGAAAAATCAAAATAAAAAAGCTTATCCTATAAAGATTCTACAATTTAGGATAAGCCTTTTTATTATATATTTAGGGGAGGGATATGCTACATAACAGCTAAAATCTCATTATTTTTTGTCAGACTGGCAAAATCAACATAGCAGCCATCAAATTTTTTGCCATTTACAACGAGGTATTTGACACCCTTTTGCACACCATTAGTATTATCAACAGTGATATTAAGGGTTTTGCCTCTCCATACCTTCTTCATTGTGAACTGCTTCCAATCAGAAGGTATACATGGGTTTATGCTTATACCATCGTAATCAGGGTGCAACCCAAGAATGCCGTCCACCATTGATACCATAACAGTAGAAGCTGTTCCTGTAAGCCAGTGAACATGAGCACGCCCGTGGTGCTGGGCATCTAGACCTTCGGTAGCCTGTCCATGTACATACGGCTCAAGCTTTCTTATCTCGGCTTGGTCATTCATGGAGGCAGGATTACATTCGGTAAAGTACTTATATGCTCGATTGCCATTACCCATTATTGTTTCTGCTAATATTATCCAACCCTGAGGTTGTGAGAAAATACCCGCGTTTTCCTTGGTACAGTCATTAAAAAGAATCATTCTTGCAACGGGTAGTCCATAGGTTTTAAACGGTGGGTAGAACAGCATAACACCATGGTCAGTATTTAGCTTTTGATGTACAGTATCAAGAACTTTTTTTGCCTGTTCTCCCTTTGCAGCACCACTTATTACAGCCCAGGATTGTGGGTTTAGCCATGTGCTCGCCTCTTTGTTGTGCTTTGACCCAACGGTGTATCCATCTTCGGTAAAGCCACGCACAAACTGGTCTTCTTCATATGCATACTTATTGAAGGCCCACAACAAGCCTTCTAAATGACTATCAACCCATTCTATATCATCGGTATAACCCTTTTTGTGTGCAAATTCACGGATAATCTCCAGTGCATAGTATAACTGAAATGCCACAAACATGGATTCGCCCTTTTCTCCAAGGCGCAAGCAGTCATTCCAATCTGCATGAAGCCCAGCAGGGAAACCATGTGAGCCTTGCCTGTCAAGGCTGAACTGTATTGCCTGCTTCAAATGTGTATAGACAGTGGCTGTTCCCTTGTCTGAATAAGGTATTTCCTCGTCAATAAAGCTCCATTCTCCGCTTTCCTTTATGTATTTGATAACAGTTGGGAACAGCCACAGGGCGTCGTCGGCTCTGTAGAATGGGTGCCCCGTCTGGCGGCCATACTCAGGGTCATCAGGTGTGGGCTCATGTCCTGGATTGTGATCAAACTTGACTAATGGTAGGCCGCCCCCATTGGAGACCTGGGCGGAGAGCATCAGCCGAAGACGCTCTTTAGCAAGAGCTGGGTCCAAATGTATTATTCCTTGGATATCCTGCACTGTATCTCTATAGCCTAGTCCGTTTCTCAAGCCGCAGTACTGGAAGGACGCAGCTCTTGACCAGAAGTATGTAATAAAGCACTGATAAGCATTCCAGACGTTTACCATGTTATCAAAGTTTGGGTCAGGTGTTTTGACATTGAGACCTTCAAGCTTGGTATGCCAAAATGATTTTAACTCATTAAGCTCCGATGAAACTATTTTGTCTGCATTCTTCTCATATCTGTATATGACTTCGTCAGCAGCAGCCTGGTTACCCCCGCCTAATACAAATGTCAAAGACTTAATCTCTCCGGGCTGTAGGCTCAGGTCAATCTGCAGTACTCCACAGCTGTTTCCATTGTAAGCCTCGGAATTTTGGCATTGACCTCCAACTACTGATGCAGGATTTGAGTAGTTTCTATAATTCCCTATAAACACGTCTCTATCACCATCAAAGGCAGAAACCTTTTGGCCTGCAAGCCCAAAGTATCTGCATATAGGCTCTCCCATAAGGTCGCAGGTACCGTCCGTTCTTGCAGAAGCTTCAGAGCCATTTTCATTTATTACTTGCAATATATTTTTGCCCTTGAAGTAGGTTTTATTTATAAACATGGAATACTGAAGGTTAACAGTATCATTCTCGTAGTGCGGATGGTTTGTAAATTCGCATGCACCGAACACAGAAATGTCTCTTTTAACATCCGAGCTGTTTTCTATATTTACATGCCAAACTTCGTAACTCTTATCCAATGGAACGTAGTAGGTAGTAGAGGCAGCTATTCCTCTGTACTTTGAAGAAATTACAGAATATGCGGTACCATGATGACATTCACTGGCAAACTGTTCAATAGGCTTACAAACTGGCTGCCAAGAACAAGACCAGTAATCACCGTCAGAATTATCTCTCAAGTATACATATCTACCGGGTTGATCATTTGACATTGTGTTAAATCTGAACCTGATAAGTCTTCCCGATGCACCTGACTTAATAAAGCTGTAACCAGTTGCGTTGTTTGATATAATTGCTCCGTACTCTACTGAGCCGAGATAATTTGCCCAAGGAGCAGGGGTGTCAGGCCTTGTAATAACATATTCCTTATTGGTTTCATCAAAATAACCGTATCTCATAGAT
>JAEZFR010000282.1 GCA_023417285.1 Bacillota bacterium | reverse complement strand
GTGTTAACTGCACTAACAGAACAAGTACAAGTACGGTTGCTAAAAGAATATCTGTTTTGAATCTTGAGTATCCAAATCGTACTGCAACATCCCCTAAGCCGCCAGCACCAAAAGAGCCTGCAAGTGCAGTAGTTGAGATTATAGCTATTACTGCTATAGTAAAACTCCTTATCAGTGAAGGTAATGCCTCTGGTAAAAGCACCTTTGCAATAATGTGAAAATTATTTGACCCCATTGACTTTGCAGCCTCAAGTTTTCCCTTCGGAACTTCTAATATACTGCTTTCTACCAATCTCCCAAACATGGGCACACAGCTTGCTACCAGTGCCAAGATACATGCCTGTGGTCCATAGGAAATGCCTATAATAAGCCTAGAAAGCGGTAGTGTCAGAATAATTAAAATCATTGAGGGCAAAGACCTAAGTATGTTTACCAGCGAACCTAATACCTTATTTAAAGCAGGTATGGGATGCAATCCCTGCTTATCGGTTACCACCAAAACAATACCTAACAACAATCCCAATAAAAGTGTAAATATTACTGTCATTAGTGTCATATAAATTGTTTCCCAAATTGCTGGTGTAACTATGGCCCAAGTTTGGCTACTGAAAGCACTTTTTATGACATCCAAAAGGGTTCCTTTGTTTAAATTCATATTCCTGCCCCACCTTCTACCCATTGACTATTTGCAAAATCAGTATTAATCTTGATAAAAAGCTTTCCAGTATCACTCTCAGGGTTACTAAAAATATCCCTTACCGAACCACTTTCAACAATATAACCATTTTCAAGCACCGCCATGCTATTGCACGTATACTTTATTACATCAAGTTCATGAGTTATCAAAACTATTGTAAGACCTAATTTTCTGTTTATATCCTTAAGTAAATCCAATACAGAAAGCGTAGTCTGCGGATCAAGCGCAGAAGTTGCCTCATCGCTCAGAAGCACATCTGGATTATTTGCAAGCGCCCTTGCTATCCCTACTCTTTGTTTTTGTCCACCACTTAATTGCCCGGGGTAATAATTAATCTTGTCTGATAATTCAACAAGTTCTAGAATTTCCGTCACCCTTTTCTTGATATCAGCTTTTCTATAACCTGCAATCTCCAATGGATAGGCTACATTTCCATATACAGTACGAGAGTCAAATAGATTAAAATGTTGAAAAATCATCCCTATTTTCTGTCTGCGCACATTAAGCTCCCTTTTAGAAAGATCGGTTATAGTATGCTCGCCAATCCTAATACTTCCTGAATCAGGGTTTTCCAGCCTATTAAGACACCTTATGAGAGTAGACTTACCTGCACCGCTAAAACCAATAATTCCGAAAATATCTCCTCTTTGTAGTTCAATATTTATTCCTTTTAGCACCTCATTTTTTTTGCCATTGCTTGTATATGACTTATAGATATCTTTTATCGAAATAAAGCTCTCTCCCATCAAGTCACCTCCACTATCGGTATGTATCTAGAACCCTGTCATAAATATCCTCTATGGCTCTTAAACCACCGTTATATCCAGCATATCCACAATGCAAAACCAACCTATAAAAAACAGGTACGCTAACAACTAATAAGTCAGCATTTATTTCTTTGGCTAAATCACGTTCCCAACCACTGCCGAGAATCAATGCTCTACTTTTATGCTCATCATTTTTAATTTCTTGTTGAATAGCACCACCATCAACCTCGAAGCTTACTTCAACCGACCTAAACGGTGAAATGTCTTTATACTGACTAGTAATTTGTTCCTTATATTCATCTGGAGTATCATCAACTATAAATTGTCTTGCTGGAATAATGCCCAATTCATTAAGGAGAAATTTTGAAAATCCTAAAGAATAGCTGGCATCAAGAATGGTATAGAATTTTCTTGGAAGACCATATCGGAATTCTAGCATAAAATCTGCAGTACGCTCTAAGTGAGCATAGAACCGCTCCTCCTCCGTCTTAATAAAACCCTCTACAGCCGTTTTATCTACGTTACCAAAATCACCTATAGCTCTTAAGAATTTTGAGGTTTCATTTCCTCCAATCGGTATATATGGAAAGTGGATAAACGGTGTTCCATACTTTTGTTCTAAATGCTTTGCTATATTCACTCCTGCCCAAGCACTAACAACAATATTGAATTGAGCTTTTGATATTGTCCTCCATTCACTGACACCCCCTGAATGGCTTCCAAATAAAATATTTACTTTTAACCCTATTCCATTTAGAACTCTTTTAATCTCTTCAAGATTCCCATTCCAGTATGGATCCTGATAAGGTATTGAAGAGAAAACATTAACTAATCCCTTTTCAATATCAGTGTTATCTGCAAACTTATCAACGTATTGGTCTATAATAGCATTTACAACCTTCTCATGACTTACATAATTATTGCTTTTGAAACCGCCTGTCTCAGCATAAACAATGGGTAAGTCCTTCTCCTGGTAATCTCTAGAAATACTTCCTATATCATCCCCAACTATATCGGACGTGCAACCAGTAAGTACAACATATAAATCGGCTTCTATTACCTTGAGTGCACCATCGATTACGCTTCGCAGTCTGTCTTCACCTCCATACACAACCTCAGCTTCGCTTGCATTCGTGCAAGGTATAGTGCTTCCTCCTGCATAACCCTCACCCTGCCCGAGCAAACCGTATATTTTGCAGCTACACCCAGGACCAGCGTGTACAACTGGTACTGCTCTCTTAATCGCTACTACTGTTTGTTGTGCACCTAATGCACACGAATATCTGGGTTGCTCAATAAACTTTGACATCGAGATCACCTCCTAAGTAATAAAATGGGTTTTGCTCTAGCCACCACTTTGTGTATGGCATTGTACTGTGTTTAGCTAAATTTGTTACAAACTCAATATTATCAAGTGTTTCAACAATACGCTCTGCATAGTTTAGTATTCCTTGGTATCCGAAGCTGAACTGTTCATCGCCAATAAGAAGTGTTGGAATTCCAAGCTTTGCTCCCCATACTGTCATTCCACCGTGCCTCGCTATCATAATATCCGGTCTAACCCGGTTAAGAATATTTACCAGTTCAAAAGCCTGTTTATTACAAACATTGTAATTTGGTATATCTCCATACGTATTTACCGTATGTGCCAATGCATCGGAAGTGGTGTCACCATTATCATAAATAGGATCATGATGAAAAATTGCTGCGCCTTGCACATCCATTCCTAATTCTCTCAATAGTGCTATAAGTGAATGACCGTGTGCTGCGCCAGCTGTTACATAAGCTGTTTTGCCCTTTAGCTTGCTTCTGTACTGTTCTAATTTAGGCAAAACCTTTAGATGTTCTCTCTTAATAATATCCTCTACTAGCTGTTCTTTACCCAATACCTTGCCTAATTCTCTATACCATTTATCAGTTCCAGCAATACCATAAGCCGGTGGAGCCTTTATTTCAGGAACCCCGTATATTTGTTCCAGCGCTGCGCCAATATATGTCCCAAGTGTAGTGCATATCTGAATGGTAGCAGCAGCTTCAGAAATATGTTCAAGCTGTGCAATGGTTGAAAACGGAACAATATATTCTGGTTCATATCCCAATTCGTTCAGCAATTCATCAAAAATGTGGCTACCCCAGAAGTTTATTATATTCACCTTGTTTGTTTTCTTTATGGGCGGCTTGACTATTTTTCTAATAATTGAATGGTATGCTGAGTCAAAACCAGTAGTCCAAATCTTTGATTTAAAGCCCTCACAAAAGCATGCAACCACGGGTATTCCAAGTTCTTCACTCAGATTGTTTACCACACTTTCAACATCATCTCCAATAATTCCCGATGCACAAGAAGTAGTAACAAAAATAGCATTGGGGTGAAGTCTCTCATATGCCTCACGAATTGTTTCTTCAAGCTTCTGAGTTGCTCCAAAAACTGTATCCTTCTCTTCTATATTTGAGCTAAAATATCTCCCTAAAGCAGGCGGTAGACTTCTTTCCATCTGCCCAACCCTATATACAAAATTGAATCCAAAAAAATCTCCAGCACAGCCTATTGGCGCATGATTTATGATAATAGCATCCTGTATCATGGATAGTTGACAAAATGCATTTGTAGAACTACAACCCATACACTGGGAAAAACTTCGGCTGCAATCTCTCAAATTTCCTTTTCTCGAACAGCTAACCAGCTGCTTGGCAGTTCCTTCAAAACCTGTAATTGACCCAAGTCTGATTTCTCGAATTGTTACCTCTGGCTCTCTTATATTTACTTCACTCATAGTTGCTAACCCCCTGCCATGATTTCTTTTAACATTATTGACTATTAACATAAACATACCGTATCTTGATAAAGCTTAAATACAGCCGCTGCATCAGGTCTAGATATTACCGCTTGCATCAAGTCTAGATATTGCTACCCGCATTCAGCACTAAATATTACCTCCCGCATCAACGATAAAAATTTCTACCCCCATCAGCGATTAATATTGCTACTCGCATCAGCACTAAATGTTACCTCCCGCATCAGGCCTAACAATGCCTGTTTCCATTTGCAGCAAGTAATCTCCCCACTTGGATGCCCAACTTCTGAGATCACTAATTTCCAAAGGTGTAGGTACCTTAGACTCTGTGTGGTCAGCTATTTTTTGTGCCAGACTTCTGTATACCCCAGCCTGTTTTGAATCTGGTGCAGCCTCAATAGTTGTTTTCCCTTGTAATTCACTCTGAGTAACTGTTACAGAACGTGGAACATATTCTACTACCTGTGTATTTGTCTGCTTCACAAAGTCATCAATTATCTCTTTTGAATAGGGAGCATTTATTGAATTTGCAATTACACCTCCTAAAAGTGCCCCTCCCGACTTAGAGTATTTTTGAATACCCTTAAAAAGATTATTTGCAGCATATATAGCCATAAAATCTGCCGACGAGACTGTAAATACATGTTCTGCAATACCCTCTCTTACTGGAACAGCAAAACCTCCGCATACAACATCACCTAATACATCATAAATTACATAATCCAGATCAAGTTCCTCAAATACCTTCTGTTGTCTAAACAGCTGTACTGCTGTAATAATTCCCCTTCCTGCGCACCCTACACCTGGAGCTGGTCCACCTGCCTCTACACAATATATCCCATTGAAGCCCTCATAAATTACTTCATGTGCTTTTACCACATTTTTTTCTCTCAGTGTATCAAGCACTGTTGGTATGTACTTACCATCTCTTAAAGTATTTGTTGAATCGCTTTTGGGGTCACACCCAAATTGCATTACTTTATACCCTGCAGTAGACAATGCGGCACTAAGATTGGATGTAGTTGTTGATTTGCCAATTCCGCCTTTGCCATAGAT
>JAEZFR010000268.1 GCA_023417285.1 Bacillota bacterium | reverse complement strand
TTTGTATATCGCTGCTTATAATAAGTGGTTACAACAAAAAGACCCTGGCGGCATTTTTAGGTACTACTGGCGGAGTACTGTTCGCTGGAATAATTGCCATTCTAATTGGTACGGCTGCAAAGCTTTCAGGACTCGGTGATGAGGAGTCACAAATGCTTATGTACATTCCTCATAATGTTGTATTTGATTTTAAGGGTATACTCTTTTCAGGTATTATTATAGGCACAATGGGAGCAACAATGGACGTCGGAATGTCCATAGCCTCTGCTATGCACGAAATTCACGAAAACAGCCCTGAGATTTCAAAGCTAGCTCTTATTCGTTCTGGAATGAACATTGGAAGAGATACAATGGCAACAATGGCAAACACTCTAATTCTTGCATATGCAGGTGGCTCCCTACAGCTAATGCTGCTACTTTTGGCCTACCAGACACCAGCTTCTGAATTTATGAACTGGGATATGATTGTCTCAGAAATATTGAGAGCTGTTTGTGGTAGCCTTGGTATAATAATATCCATACCTGTTACCGCAATAACAGCAGGAATTATTTATAAGCAAAGTCATAATACTTAGCTCTACCCTTCCAGTGAAGCATACGAGTTTTAGAACACTATTAAACTAAAGAGTGCCCATAACTAATCTAGTCATGGGCACTTTTCTACTTTAATTTTTTACCGCAGCCAGCACAAAATGCCATATCTTCTGTTACTGGACTTTGACAACCAGGACAGACAGGCGAAACAGGAGTCTCTTCTGGCTTTTCCTCAATAGTTTCTGTTTTATTTCCACATATACCGCAGAATACTGAATTATCGTCAATTTCTGCACCGCAATTTGAACATTTCTTAACTCCCTTTATAGACTGAATCTGTTCTTTATATGTATCAATCTTAGCAAGGGACTCTGTAACTGAATTGCACAAAGTTTCAAATTCTGCTCCATTGGAGTTTGGATATAGTTCATAATATTTTTTTCCTATTTGGTTGTAAAGATCCTTTATATTATCTTCTTCACCACTAATCTGCATGTTAATTCGTGTAATATCTGCAAGGTCCTTTGTTTTTTTAGCTACATCCTTGCTTGTACTGCTTATCTTTTCTCCGAGTTTTTCAAAAAACGCCATTCTCATCACCTCAAATGCTATATATGCTTATTTACGACCTTAACTATATATGCTTATTTACGACCTTATCAATAGGACCTACTGCCATTGAACCCTGATTAAAGGCTCTGAAGCCAAGTACCAACAATATTATTTTAGAAAAACCTGAAATTACATAGTTGATGATTGAATCCAAGTGCAGTGGCCAGGAAAGACGGAAGTCAATATTTACAATTGAAAGCAGGTTATTTATTACGCCCAATATGTCATTTCCGAAATCTACAGCTATTGAAATCAAAGAGAAACCAATCACTATAGCAACTGCTTTTACTGCACTTCTCCTAAGCCATTCATTGGACTCCATCAGCAGTACATAGCCCGCCAGAATAATTAGTCCATAAAAATTAATAAGACCTAAAAAGTATAGCGCCGCTCCAAGAAGACCTACAGAAATTCCAAGTTTTGTTTTTTGCATAATCATTCTCCTATCGTAAATTTTGGTATATTAATATACTATCCATTTTATAACAAATATTTGAATAGAACAATACACTTTATAAATATCTGACAAAATTAGAAGTATCTATGTATTTTTTGTTAAATTTTGAATAATTGCCTCCTCAATTTTCTCTACAATATCTAAATATTGCTCTTGAAGGAATCCGGATAAACCATAGCAATAGTTTATTTCATGTGGCTCGATTCCAATGAAAAGCCCTTCAACACTTGTACCTCTCATGCTGATTTCGTTTATTAAATTAAGATCATGTAAAGAAAGTGAATGTATAGGGTGTCCAAAGATTTGCTCAAGTGGAATAATACTTATAGTTCCAGGTGTTTTATTTAGACAAGCTGCATCCAAAATAATTAAAAAGGATGCCTCTTCTATCTGCTTGAGACAAAAGCAAACATCCGTTTCCCCCACTATGTAACTAATATTGATATGTGCGTTTCGAATGCTCAAAGTTTCTACTACATAAGCACCAATTCCGTCATCCATCATTAATTTGTTTCCCATTCCCAAGACATGAATTTTTTTCATGGCACTACCTGTATGGTTTTAACATATTCCCCCTGAACATATACATGGGTAGCACACGAAACGCAGGGATCAAAGGAACGGATAATTCTCCCCAGTTCAACAGGAGTTTCAACATTTTCTATTGTTGTTCCTACCAATGCTTGCTCAGCAGTTCCCCTCAACTTGTCATTCCCTTTTGAAGAGAGGTTCCAAGCAGATGGTGTAATTATCTGATAAAAAGAAAGTTTTTCATTATCAATTTTGAGCCAATGCCCAAGCGCACCCCTTGTTGTATCAATAAGCCCAGAACCTGTTGAATTAGTCGGAATAGAATATTCCTCCTGGACAGATACTCCGGGGATTAGGTTTTCAATAAGTATACTCAAAATTTCTGTAATCTTCTTTGCTTCCAGTACCCTGGCAACAGTTCTGTCCATCGTAGATATACCGTTTCTATATGCTCCTGACAGCCACTGTCTTGCCAGCGGTCCAACTTCATAAGGCATACCATTGTAACGTGGAGCCTTTACCCAGGAATACGCTTGCTTTTTGCTCATATCAGCTTCGGGGATTGTATCCATAGGTTTGTATTCGTCCATTTTATCCTGATACCATGAGTAGTCAATATCCTCCACTATTTTATCTGGGTTAAATACACTTAAAATCCCCTGCGAGTAGACTAACGGATTGACATAAAGAGTCCCAAGTTTCTTATATCCATTAAAGCAGCCATAGCTCAGAAGGTTACCATATCCTTTTCCATTATTATAGTAATCACTATAATAATGAGCAATGGTATATACATCGGGTATCATTTTATCTATTATAAATTTATGTATAGTATGTAAAATGGACTTAATCTTGATAATCCTGTCTGTAGTTGCCTGAGTAGTAATTCCACCTATAAAAATTCCGTGGTTATGAGGTGCCTTTCCTCCAAGAACAGCGAGCATTTCATGAGCACTCCTGCTGATATCAAGGGACTCAAAATAGTGAGTAGCTATTACATCATTTTTTGCTTTGGGAAGTCTGAAATCATTATGATTTGTCTCATACAATGGATACTTGTCTGGAAGCCTTACAAAATCGGGTAAGGTATACTGATAAAAATGTCGTATATGGTTTTGCAAAAACTCACATCCATGCAAGATATCCCTTAAATACCTTCCCTGCTCGGTAGGAATAATTCCCATAGAATCTTCAAGTGCAAGGGTTGACGCTACAGAATGAGCTGTTGAGCATATCCCACAAATGCGCTGAGTAAAATATACAGCATCGAAAGGACTTCTTCCTTCAAGCATTTTTTCAAATCCCCGAAAAAGCAAGCCTTCAGTTTTTGCATCAACTACTATGTTATTTTCAATTGTTGCATCTATCTCCATAAAACCGCTTATTCTTGTAACCGGGTTTATAACAATCC
>JAEZFR010000243.1 GCA_023417285.1 Bacillota bacterium | reverse complement strand
ATGTTACTTCGCTTAACTCTAGCAACTTGTTTGACATCTTTATCATGGGATTGCTTCTGTTATCCGTCATCCATTTTGCAATCTTTCCAATCAAAGGTACATTAGTGCATTTATCTGCGATTTGCTGAAGCATTGTCAATTTAACGCCGTTTTTATCAATGCTTAGTCCTTTATTTAGCTTATATGGCTTAACAGCCAGCCCAACAAGTATCATTATCACAGCGGCACCAATTGCAATAAGCATTACGTACTCCATATCAAAGCCTCCTTAGCACTCTTACAACAAGTAGAGATACCAGTGAATACATTGCAATTCTTGTAAAGGCCTCCATCATATTAAAACTATATACCATGTTATCTGCTAGAATTAGCTTATTGATATAAACTACTGCCGGAAGGCTAAATAAACTAACAAGTAAAACAAAGACCTCATACCAAATAAGCCTTCTGCTCTTCTTTTTTTCAATGTTGTTATACCTTGTAATACTTCGACTGAGCTTATAAAGCTGAGATATAAGCTTCCCACCGTTCTCTCTATAATTGCATAATAAAACCACAAATATCCCAAACCATGTATTGTCCAGCCTTTCCTTTGCGCTAATTAGCCCCTTGTTTAGGTCTGAGCAATCGCTAATGTATAGAACTACTCTGCCTAGTCTGCTATCACAATGGGTGATACACTCAGCCAGAGCAGGATTTATCCTATTATGTGTAACAAAGCTGCTTCTAAACTGGTCTATTAGTATAGGTATCTTTTGGTTCATATTGAATTTTAGATAATCTATACAAAGCGTAAAAATGTAATATGGGATGAGCATGCATAAAAACAGTGCAATTACACAGGTATACCAAAGTTTAAGAATACTACAAAGCATATAAAAGCCTGATAGTCCTGCAATTGGCAATATAATTGTTGCCACACAAATTAGCATTGTATGCACAGTATTATTTAAAAATAATCCTCTTACTCTTTTGTCGAGAATATTTCTTAGTTGATACAGTAATGGGATTGATGTAACAAGTATCACGGCTTTATGCAGCTTGTGAATACTTTTATCTATTTTTACACCGGCTACCATGTTATTCTTATACCTTGATATTGTAATTCCCAAAATTATAAGAAAAAAGCCTAATAATACTGATACTAGCAAAGTATATTCTTGGATTGAATCAATCAATGTACCCCCACCTCCTGATCCATCCAAAGGTTCTCTAATAGCTGCACATCATACTGTGTTATCTCATACTCCATACATGAGGTTAGCTGGCTTTTTGAAATACCCTTTTGTACAGTTTCATAGCACTCCTTTTCCTTATTGAATCTGAAAAGGTCATTTACCTCAAAAGACATATCCTGTTCATGAGCAATTACTTCGGATAACTTATAAACATAACGATGTCCCGTTTGTCTATCTAGCTTAATCTGTATGACCAGGTCGATTGCATCGGCAACATCAAATTGTGCTTCCCTAAAATCAGTATAATTACCTGTTTGCATCAATAGTTGCCTTAAGTCATGAATCATTCTCGACACACTTGATGTATGGAAGGTAAACAAACTTCCCCTTGCTTGTCTGAGCATTGCCTTAATCATCTCAAAAGCCTCGTTACAGCTTCGAACCTCACCATATATTATGATATCCCTATTTAATCTAAAGAAAATTTCAGTGATATCTGACGGTTTATAATTGTTGGAGTATTGTAGCTCTACAATATTTTTTTCTGGATAATTACCTGAAATATTGAGCTCATGTATGTTTTCAGCCAAACCAATGCTAATATTTTTATCCAGGTTAGAGATAATTAGTTGGTCAGCTGCCGTGGTTTTGCCCGAACCTTGTTCCCCAATAATTGCAACATTTCGTCTTCCTTTTCCAGCAAGAAGCTCAATGATACGTGCAATACGTTTTTCTACAAAGCTATCTCTATACTTCTGAAGCTCGGTCTTATGAGCAAAAAGTCTTATGTTCACAACATAGTGCCTTGATAAAGGCGGTCTCAAAGCAGTCACTCTGGCGCCATTTAATAGCATTGCATAAATCAGTGGTGCGCCAGCATTCATTTCCTCTCTGGCTGTGGAAGTAAGACGGTTTTCAATCACTTTTTTATAGCATTCTACACTAGAAAATCTGAAACTAGGGTTAGAAATATGTTTTTTTATACCCTTATATTGTAGCCATATGTAATCATGCCTCGTGCAGGCTACTTCATTTAGTTCATTATCAAAGATCAACTCATCTAAAATAGAATAACCATATATCTCTTGATATATAATCTGTGAAAGCTTAAAAAGCTTTTTGTCAAAATCATCTCCCTCGCTTATACTATATTTATCAAGATGCTGTGCCAGCTTTAAATCAACTGGTGATACTTCCTGCTTATGATCTGAATTCAACGCTGATATTGAAGATAAGCTTTCGCTCTCCTGACCAAGAAATATATTTTTGTAGTAGTCTATGTGATATTGCCTTATATAGCTGTCCACAGTTCTGGTATTTATTAAAGAAGACTTTTCTACCAAAAGAAAGTAAATAGAGTTTATCAAAAACTGCCTTGCTTCCTTACAACCTTCAATAGCAAGACGTTTCTTATCTTGTTTGTCCTTCTCAATTACCGAAGCTTCTATTAGCTTAAGTGATTTAGAACCACCATGGTTACTTAGTTGTTCTTCAACATATTCATATAGATAGGCTAAAGTGGATTGCTCTTTCATTTATTCACCCCTTTAATACTCGTCAAATACTCTTATTAGTGCGAATTCTAAGTCTATTAATAAAACTTAGTGATGGTACTCTAATCTCTTTTACAGAGGTATCATGTATGTTTTTCTCCAATTCCAGTTCATGAATTAATCTTTTTGTAAGTACTCTGATGGAGCGATTATATTCCGTATCATGCTGCTGATAAAGTAAGAGGTTATTTCTGTTTTTCATCTCCTGTAAAGTTTTACAATATGGTAATACTTGTAT